>JBHHVT010000041.1:0-12994 GCA_046754425.1 Nitrospinota bacterium
GGCACCTTCCCTTGAAAAGGGAAGGACATCCCGAAAATACACTCTGTCTTTTTGCACAATTCCTGAAATGCGTGCAAGTAGCATATTTTAAACTGGTTACGACCTATAATTTGAAAATTCAACTTCTTCATGAATAATTCGGGCTAGCCGTCTAAACATCCAGGTTTTTTACTTCGAGGGCGTGCTGATAGATAAAATCACGCCTCGGCTCCACCTTTTCGCCCATCAGCAACGTGAAAATGTCATCGGCCTCCACTACGTCGTCTATATGCACCTGTAGAAGAGTACGCGCTTCCGGGTTCATGGTGGTGGACCAGAGCTGTTCCGGGTTCATTTCACCCAGACCTTTGTACCGCTGGAAAGTTGCGCCCTCTTTTGCCGAAGAGACAACGTAATCGACAAGTTCAGTGATGTTTTGGCACTGTATCGATCCTTTAGGGTCGCCAGATATCACGAAAGGTGGATGGTTCCATTGTTTTATCAACTGCTTAAGCTCCAGACCTTTTTTGTACTCGGCGGATGTGATTATATCCCAATTGATGGTCACCGATACTCCGGTATTAGCATCGAACCATTCAAACGCGTAGCCGCCATGTTTACGGTCCTTCACGACCCTGTTCTTCTCCCCGTTTTGGGACGACCCCATAAGTTTCGAGAGGTTTTCTTCCACTGTGAAAAATTCCCTGTCTTTTACCTGATGGCGGTGCAGTATATTTACAAGCTCCTGCGGATAGCCTTTGGCCACCAGTTTTTCCACTATCAGAATATATTCGGACATCAGGTTCAGGCAATTGTAAAGCTCCTGCTCTTTTATTTCCGACCGGTTATTACCATTACCCAGGGTTACCGTCTTCGTTTTTGCTCCCTCGCGCAACAGATATTCATTTAGTTCATTTTCGTGCTTGATATACGTCTCTTTTTTATTTTTTGATATTTTATAGAGCGGCGGCTGGGCTATATAGAGATATCCGCGTTTGATTATCTCTTCCATCTGGCGGTAAAAAAAGGTGAGCAACAGAGTGCGTATATGCGACCCGTCGACATCCGCGTCCGTCATAAGGATTATTTTGTGGTAGCGGACTTTATTTATATCGAAGTTTTGAAGACCCGTTCCCCCCGTGACTGCCATAATTATCGTTTTTATCTCTTCGGAGGCCAGCAGTTTTTCGTAACGCGCTTTTTCAACGTTCAGGATTTTGCCTTTTAGAGGAAGTATCGCCTGATTTTTACGATCACGCCCCTGTTTTGCGGAGCCGCCCGCGGAATCGCCCTCCACGATATAAATTTCGCATAGCGCGGGGTCGCGTTCCTGGCAGTCGGACAGTTTACCCGGCAGCATCGAAACGTCCATCACGCCTTTACGCCGCGTCAGCTCCCTGGCCTTCCTGGCCGCCTCGCGCGCCTCCGAAGCCATCAGCGCCTTGTGAATTATCTGCACGGCGGGCTGCGGATTTTCCTCGAAAAAGTTGTCGAGCGTCTCTTTTAAGACTGTTTCGGTTATACCTTTTATTTCACTGTTGCCGAGTTTCGATTTTGTCTGCCCCTCGAATTGCGGATCAATCATTTTTACGCTTATCACGGCCGACAGACCTTCGCGCACATCGTCGCCTGTTATCGATCCCTTGTCTTTTTTAAGCAGATTGTTCTTTACGGCGTACTGGTTTATGGACCGTGTAAGCGCGGACCGGAACCCGGTGACATGCGTACCGCCTTCCCTGGTTCGTATGTTATTTACAAAGGAAAATACGTCTTCCTTGTAGCCGTCGTTATACATAATTGCCGTTTCTATCGTGATGGTGCCTTTTTGTTTCTTTACATAAACGGGGCTTTGAAGCAGTTTTTGCTTATTGCGATTCAGGTAATTTATAAAGGAAGCTATACCGCCTTCGTAGAAAAAATCGTGTTTTTTATCCGCTCTCTCATCAACTATCGCAATTTTTACACCGCTGTTTAAAAAGGCCAGTTCTCTTAGTCTTTGCGAGAGATAATCGAAATTAAAAATCGTTTCTTCAAAAATCTCAGGGTCCGCCTTGAATCGTATATACGTGCCGCTGCTTTCAGCGGTTCCGATCTCTTTTAAAGCCGATACCGGCTCGCCTCTTTCGTATCTTTGCGTATAAACATGCCCGTTTCTTCTGATTTCCAGTTCCAAAAATTCCGACAGGGCATTTACTACCGATATGCCGACTCCGTGCAGTCCACCGGATATTTTGTAACCTTCTCCCTCAAACTTGCCGCCGGCGTGTAAAACCGTCATGACGACTTCCGCCGATGATATATTCCTGTCGGGGTGTTTTTCCGTTGGAATACCGCGGCCGTCGTCTCGAATCGAGATGGACTCGTCCGTATGTATGGCTACTTCTACACTGGTGCAATGCCCCGCCATGGCCTCGTCGATGCTGTTATCTACAACCTCGAATACGAGATGATGAAGACCCGCCGTGGAAATATCGCCAATGTACATGGCCGGTCTTTTACGAACGGCTGACAGCCCTTCAAGGATTTTTATCTGATCCGCGCCGTAACTGTTTTCTACTCTTTCCATATATATAAATTAAGTAGTAGTAATAAGAGCTGTGGAAACTGTTGATAGCCGTATAAACGGTTTTTTATCAATAGTTAGACTGGATAATAACCTGTCTATAAATTTTATCGCGAATGTGTATATGGCGGCCTCGTTGATGAAATACATTGTTATTAACATTGAATTAACAGTTTATTCCCGCGTTGTTCACAGATCGAGAATTTTTTCGATGGATTTAAGCTCGTTATAAAGTTTTGTATTGACCTCTATTTCTTTTTTAATTTTTTTTGTGGCGTGTATAACGGTGGAATGGTCCCTACCGCCGAAAAACTTTCCGATCTGAGGCAATGATTCCTCCGTATACTGACGGCACAGGTACATGGCAAGCTGTCTGGCCACCACCAGTGTTTTGGCGCGGCTTTTCGATTTGAGGTCATTCGGCTTGAGGCCGAAATATTTAATTACTGCTTTTTGAATCTGCGCGATATCCACATGCTTTTTGGAATCCGAATATACGCCTTCAAGCGTCTCTTTTGCCAGCGACAGGTCTATCGGCTTCCCGGATAGCGACGAGTAAGCCACAACACGCGCAAGACAGCCCTCCAGTTCTCGTATATTAGATCTGATTGCATGAGCGAGAAACTCGGCAACTTCATCGGGAATGTCATAACCGTTCTGGGCGGCCTTTTTTCTTATGATGGCGATCTTGGTTTCAAGGTCGGGCGGCTGGATATCGGCGATAAGCCCCCACTCGAAACGCGACTTAAGCCTTTCTTCAAGCTTTCTGATATCTTTGGGAAACTGGTCGGACGAAACGACAATCTGTTTTCCCATTTCAAAAAGAGTGTTGAATGTATGAAAAAATTCTTCCTGCGTTCTCTCTTTACCGCCAATGAACTGTATGTCGTCTACCAGCAATACGTCCAGATTGCGGTACTTTCTCCTGAATCCGTCCATCCGTCCCTTTTGCATTGCTGAAATCATCTGGTTTACAAACTGCTCCGATGACAGATACAGAACGTTTGCCTCGTCATTGACCAACTGTATGTAATGTCCGATGGACTGCATAAGATGCGTCTTGCCCAAACCGACGCCTCCATAAAGAAAAAGCGGGTTATATTGCGCACCCGGTTTTTTTGCGCAGTTTACGGAGGATGCGTACGCAAACTGATTGCAACTGCCTACCACAAACGAATCAAAACTATATTTGGTTGTAAACTTCGATGCCGGCGCCGCTTTTTTAACCGGCTTATGAAGCTGTTTCATGGCTGGCGCGGCGGTGCGCACCTCTTTCGGCCTGGCGTTTTCCACAACGAGGGATATGCTGTTTGCCGTGGACGTTACCCTGTTTATTGCTTCCCTGATAGTGTCCATATAGTTTTTCTCCAGCCAGTCGGCAAGAAACCGTGACGGAACCAGTATGGAAAGTTCGTTGTCCGAGTACTTTAACTGCTTTGTAGGCATGATATATGACAGGAAGTGATGCGGGTCTATCGTTTTCTCCAGCTCCTTTTTACAGGTCTCCCAGACGATTTTAGGGCTCATATACGGTACATGAACCCGTCCGCCGTGACCGCCGCGCTTTCTTCCAAAAGGTGGGCTTCGTTGCAGACCTCGTTAAGCGTTATTGAAAAAAGAGTTTTTTGAAGCGACTCGCTTACTTTCCGCCATAAAAGCTGTGTAACGCACTTTTGAGTCTTGGAACATATTTCCGTGTCTTCCAGGCAGTCTGTCAGAATTATGTTTTCATCGACCGCGGAAAAAATCTCGCCTATGGTGACGCCGGAAGACGGCCTTGCAAGCAGATAACCGCCGCCGGGACCCCTTACGCTTTTCACAAGCTTCGCGTTTCGAAGCTTGAAGAAGAGCTGTTCAAGGTAGCTGAGAGAAATATCCTGCCTTAAGGCAATGCTTGCAAGTGAAACTGGAAAATCTTTCGACTGCGTGGCAAGATCCACCATCGCCTGTACCGCGTAATGTCCCTTTGTCGATATCTTCATAGCCGTGTTTTTAACAGCGCTGTCGCATTATGCAATATCTCGGCGCCGCTCCCCAAATACCAATTATTCAATCAAGTAAAATACAATTTATTATAATGTCGTGTATAAAATCATCCGTTTTTGACAAAACAAAAACCCTGAGCTTTTCAGTGGAAATCCATTTTATCAGCAGCTCCCCCAAATCCAAATCAGGTTCTTTTGGTAAGGAAATTCTAGCACAATAACGGTTACCGTGGAACAAAAAAACGGGCTGTCAGTTGACATAAATTTAAAAGTATGAGAATTTGCGGTAGGTACCAGTTTTTACTAAAGATAGGAGGACGGAGGCAATGTCGAAAGAGAGCAAGTCTTCTGAAACCGGTGTCGGAAACAGCGTGAATTTAACACGCGAAGATATCAACCGGCTTGATGAAATCGTAAAGGAAGCCGACGCACAGCGCAAAAGCCTTAACCTGCTTGTGGAGTACGTCCAGACAAATATGGACGGATTGCAGCAAACGGTCACGTCCATGAAAAAACTTGAGGAGCGGATACCTTTCTTTACGGAATTCTCTGAAAAAATGTCGGGCCGGTTTGAGGACTTGCGCAATCATGAAATCAGAATGAAGGAAGTTGCCTCCGGGGTCGACAGCATGCAGGGACAGCTTCAGGACAATAAAAAGATGATAGGCGAAGTGTCGCTTCTTGCCGAACATGTAAAGTCCAAAATCAAGGGACTCAGCCAACAGCGCCTTATCGTGGAAAAGGCCAATGAAGAAGCGGGCAAACTCAATATCCTGATTTGGGATATGGAAGCAAAGATCAAAAAACTTACAGAAGAAAACAAGCTAGTCAAAAAGACGGAAAGAAATGTTGTAAAACTCGAAGAGATGCTCGATCAGGTTTCCGACAAGATGACGGAAATAGAAGGATTTAAAATCCTGTTAAAAGATTCCGATCAGCACGTTTCCCGCCTGCATCAGATAACGAAGGAAATGGACCAGAAAATCGCCGTCATGGCCAGGCAAAAAGAAGAGATGGACAGCCATTCACAGGACATAGAAAAGATACGCTCGACAATTACAAATCTACAGTCCCAAGCCGAGGATCTGTTAAGGCAAAGCTCCGTCGTCACGCAGATGGGCAAGGAAGTCAACCAGCTTACCAAGGGGATGAACTCCATCCGCGTAGAGACAAATAACATTCTCTCCAAGGAGGAGATGGTAAAACGCATCTCCGCAAAAGTAAGGAGCCTCGAAGAGACCAACTCGGAGCTGGAGATAAACATTGCGAGAGTAAGGGAAGATAAGGAAGAGGTGGCCGCAACCGAGGAGAAAATTAACAAGTTAAACCTGTTCCTTATAGATTCCATCGGGAACAAAATGTCGATCCTGAAAGAGGACATGATTCTTGTGGAGGGAGCGCGCGAAAAGATGACCCGCTTTCAGCAGGATGCGGACGAACTGGAGATAAAACTCCAGCGGTTCCGCGATGATATCAAGGTAAGCGGCGAAATAGACGTGAAACTGAAAAAGCTGGGGGAACTTCACGAAGTTCTTTCCGCGCAGATTAACGACCTGTCCGCAAGGCGCAACATCGTGGATCACGTCGAGAAAAAGGTAAACGATCTTTCCAGCACGGTCATAAACCTGGATGTAAAAATGGAGAACCAGCTCCAGCGTAAAAATCTCGTTGAAAAACTGGAAAAAAAGCTGGACGGTCTTGACTACTATCTCGAAGACGCACAGCTCAAGATAGACAGAATCAACAAAAAAACCGAGTTCATGGACAATCTGGATAAAAAAGTGGAGGATTTGCGTGAGATTACACGTCTCGTGGAAGAAAAAATCCTCGATATAACCAGGGAAAAGAACACCATAGACGGACAGGAACGCCGCATAAACGTGCTGAATTCAAAACTCACGGTTTTGGAGGAAAGCGTTAGCGGCAAACTATCGGAAGTGCAGGAAGGCAACGCCATGTTACAGGGAATAGTCCAGACCAAAGAAGAGATTGCGCCCATCATTGAGAAGGTTGACTCACAAATAAGCGATATGAAGACACAAAGTTCGGAACTGTCCGCATTGGACGAAAAAGTGGCGCAGGTAAACGACCGATTGACTGATATGGAAAAGAGGCTTCTGGGAGTACGGGACGAAGAGGATATGCTCCTTGAAACTGAAAAACGGCTAAACGAGCTCGATTCGGCTATAGAAAAGATAGACAGGCAGATTGAACGGGTTGGCAAGGAAGAGGATCTGGTGAAAAAGGTTCAGGAGGACATCGCGGTCGTCGCCGGTTCCCTGGATGACATCAGGGTGCAGGAGCGTAACATTGCCAAGCACAAAGGAAGTTTCGCCGAAATTATCGAGAAAATTAAATCGCTCTCTTCCATAATGGACGAAGCGGAAAGCAAAATAGATATGCTTACATCGCGGATGGCGCTTATAAACCGCACCGAACAGAGGCTGAACGACCTTAACATCCTCGCGGAAGATATAAATACAAAGATAAAGGTCCTCTCATCGGAAGAAAAGGTGATAGACCAGGCGGCGGGGCAGATTACCGAATTGCGTTTCCTTCTTGGAGAAGTGGAAAAGAAACTGGCGGATTACACCAGACAAAAGGATGAGTGATTCTGCTCCGTAGTTACGATTCCATCCGTTTTTCCGGACTCAATACATACAAATATCAGGGGAGGTTCTGAATGAAAATAGGCATTATTGGTGGCAGCGGCCTATATGCCATGAAAGAGCTGAATATTAAAGGCGCCGAAAAAGTATCGACGCCTTTCGGCGACCCGTCGGACGAATACACGGTCGGTGAGCTGGAAGGGCAGGAAGTTATATTCCTCCCGCGTCACGGCAAAGGTCACCGTATTCTGCCTTCGGAGCTGAACTTTCGCGCGAATATCTTCGGTATGAAAAAGCTGGGCGTGAGCAGAATACTTTCCGTATCCGCGGTCGGCTCCCTGAAAGAAGAGATAGAACCGGGACACATTGTTTTTCCGGATCAGTTCATAGACCGTACCTTCGCGCGCGACTCCACTTTTTTCGGCGACGGTCTTGTGGCTCACGTTTCGTTTGCCGACCCCGTCTGCGCGGACCTTTTATCCGTTGTGTCGGAAGCCGCAAAGCGGGCCGGGGCGACGGTTCATACCGGAGGCGCCTATGTGAATATGGAAGGGCCGCAGTTTTCAACCAGGGCGGAATCGCGCATGTACCGCGGCTGGGGCGCCTCGGTGATAGGGATGACAAACCTTAACGAGGCGAAACTCGCGCGCGAAGCCGAGATCTGTTATGTGACAATCGCGCTTTCCACGGACTACGACTGCTGGTACGAGGAAGATGTAACTGCCGAAGCGGTGCTGGAGGTTATAAAGGCAAACGTCGCTATGTCGCAAAGTATTATCAAGGAAGCGGTAAAGTCGATCGGGGAAAGCTGTCCAGCGGGGTGCGGCTCCGCCCTGCAAAATACATTTATGACGGACCCCGCGCTGATACCTTTGGAGACAAAAAATAAGTTACAGCCGATAATCGGTAAATATATTTCATAGGACGACGGTATGGATTCTGAAACACTTTTCCAAAAGGCGGTTACCCTCATGCCGGGCGGCGTCAACAGCCCCGTGCGGGCCTTCAAGCCTGTAGGCGGACAGCCTCTATTCATAAAGTCCGCGAGCGGATCGAAGATCACCGACGTCTCCGGTAAGAGTTACATAGACTACGTCGGCAGTTGGGGACCGATGATAGTGGGGCACGCCAATCCGCGCGTACTGGATGCCGTTATTGCCGCCGCGAAAGACGGCACGAGCTTCGGCGCGCCGACGCATCGGGAAATTACGCTTGCGGAGATGGTGATAGACGCCGTCCCGTCAATAGAGATGGTACGGATGGTAAACTCCGGCACGGAGGCGACCATGAGCGCGATAAGGGTTGCGCGCGGATATACCGGCAGGGATTTAATCCTGAAGTTCGAGGGCTGTTACCACGGCCACGCGGATTATCTGCTGGTGAAGGCCGGCTCCGGCGTGGAGACGCTCGGCCTGCCGGACTCGCCCGGCGTGCCGGCCGATTTCGCGAAAAATACGCTTACCGCTCCGTTTAATAATCTTGCGGCGGTGGAACAAATCTTCGACGAACACGGTGATAAAATCGCCTGCATAATTCTGGAGCCGGTAGTCGGCAACATGGGCGTTCTGCCGCCGAAGGATGGTTTTTTGCAAGGATTGCGAAAAATTTGCAACAGATATTCCGCTCTGCTTATCTTCGATGAAGTGATGACCGGATTTCGAGTCGCTTACGGCGGCGCGCAGAACGCTACGGTGTTACGCCGGACCTCACCACGCTCGGAAAGGTGATAGGCGGCGGCCTGCCGGTCGGAGCGTACGGCGGTAAAAAAGAGATAATGTCGCGGGTCGCGCCTGCGGGGCCGATCTACCAGGCGGGTACGCTTTCGGGTAATCCGCTTGCGATGGCGGCCGGAATAGAAACGCTGTCGATTCTCAAAGAGGAGGGCAGTTACGATGAGCTGGAAGCCAAATCGAAAAAAATGGCCTCCGGAATTTTTGCCGCCGCAATCGATGCGGGGGTAAAAGGTTCGGCGACCCGCGTCGGCGCGATGTTCTCCTTCTTTTTCACTGAGCTCGAGGTTTACGATTACAATACGGCGAAAACCTGCGACACGGATAAATTCGCAAAGTATTTTCAGTCGATGCTGGATAACGGAGTCTACCTTGCCCCGTCACAATTCGAGGCGGGCTTCATGTCGCTGGCCCATAGCGACGACGATATCGACAAAACCATCGCCGCCGCCGCCGCGTCATTCAAAGCACTCGCGTAGCCCGCTTACAGCGTGCTGAAATATGCTGGCGCAAAAGCAGACTGCTTGAGCTTCGCTTTACTCGCACCGTACGCTCCGGTTGCAACGACAGACCAGGGCGGGTTTTAAACCCGCCCTCTACAGGATTTTTCCTCTGCGTCCTTTGCGGACTCTGCGGTGAACCATTCGACCGTCACGCGAAGGCGCGTGACTGGCACAAAAACCAGTCACACAGGCGCCCCTCACAGGAGTCGCACCCCCACCTGTGCCACCAAGTCTTCCTCCGTGGCCTCTGCGGTAATTTCCTATGTGAGAGTGGCGGCGATTGCGTCGGCGAGCGGCAAATCTTCGGGAGCAGTAATTTTTATGTTTGTCCGTTCGCCGTTCACCCACGCCACCTTATGACCGGCCGCCTTTAAAAGCGAAGTTTCGTCCGTCCAGTCATTAGCAGAATTTTTCATCGATTCGTACGCGGCGACCAGCAGTTTTTTTCTGAAAACCTGCGGCGTCTGGATAAGTAATATGGCATCTCTATCGACAAGACCGCCAAGAAAGAGGCCGCTTTTTTGCGCAACCGTATCGGCCACCGGCATAGCCGCCGCCGCCGCTTCGTGCTTCAGGGCAGCGTTTATCGTCAGTTCAATAAGGCGTACCGAAACGAAGGGTCTCGCCGCGTCATGAACGGCCACCCATTCGTTGGACGTGGCGGTAACGCCGTTCAGAACGGAATCCGTTCTTCTAAGGCCGCCGACTACCACCGCGCGCACTTTCGGGAAGGAAATGCTTTCAACGTATTTTTCAGTCACCGCTTTAATATCCTGCTCCCGCACCACCAGTACAACCTCGTCGATACGGGTAGAGAGAGATACGGCCTCGATGGTCCAGTCGAGAAGCGGTTTACCGCGCAACTCCATAAACTGTTTCGGTAATGGAGAGTCGCCCATGCGGCTGCCGATACCAGCGGCAGGTATTACGACAGAAACTCTAACCAGTCCGTTTGACATGATAAAGGCCAAACCCCTCCGACGCTGCGCGCCACCTCCCCTTGAAAAGGGGAGGAAGTAAGTGTGAGAATCACGCTCCCACGGACTATTGCCCAAACGGTTATTAGCTTGTCATCCTGAGCTTGTCGAAGGATGACTTGCTTTTTAAATAATTTGTCATGGTTCGACAGGCTCACCATGACAAATAACAACGCGGCGAACCGGGAAGCGTAACGGTTCAGGCGGTGATGGCCTTATCAAGGAGCTTGTCCGCCTGTTCGCGACCTATACCCTTTGATTCTGCCACTTCCAGCGATATAAGCTGTCGGACGTTTTCGTACATTCTCTGTTCGCCAAACGACAACTCTTTTTTAGACTGTATAGCTGTAAGTTCCTTCAATATCTCCGCCAGCTCAAAAACCGAGCCGGATTTGATTTTATCCAGATAGGTTTTCTGTCTTTTATGCCAGTTCTGCCCGTTTGCGTTTTTTGATTTGGCTCTCAAGAGCCTGAACAGTTTAGCGACCTCGTTTTGCTTTATCACGGGCCGGATTCCTATCCGGGGCGCGCTTGGTGCCGCAACGCGGATAGTCATGCCGGATTCGCCGATCCTTATTGTATAAAACGATGTGCTGGTGCCGTTAGTTTTTACTTTTTCAACACCCTCTATTACACCGACTCCGTGGGCGGGATAAACAATCCTCTCGCCTTGTTTTAAACCATTGACTTGCGCTGACATCTAACGACCCCCTTCTCAATTCCCTCCAGTTCGTGTTACGGAAATATTATACCATTAAAACTCCTTAAAACCGGCAATAAAAACGGTAAAAAAGCGGTTTATTGCGGGTCAAAACGTAATAATACCCGCCAGCTCGATGGAAAGCTTTTGATATACTGTAATCGTTCCCCTAACGCGCTTTAGAATGTTAACGAACTCAGCGGAGTGATCAACGATGGATAGGGAACCAAAAGTTTTTGTAACGACATGCCTTATTACAATGGCTTTGCACGGAAATTCATCTTTAAAGGGCAAGCGCTCGGTATTGAACAGGATCAAGTCCCGCGTAAAAAACCGTTTTAACGTTTCCATAGCGGAGGTAGGGGAGTTGCAAAGCCTGCAAAAGGCGGTTTTGGGGATAAGCTCCGTCAGTAGTGACAAGGTTTATCTGGAAGGGCAGATGACAAAAGTGGTAGACTTCATCGCCGGCATCAGCGAAGCGACTCTTGCCGATGTTCAGACGATAATTGAATCCAAAGGAGGTAACGACCATGTTTACCTATAAAAGGTCGGAGCGGGTAAAGGAACAGATGTTAAAGGTTATTAACGACGTGATAAAAAACGAGGTTAAGGACCCGCGCATCGGCTTCGTGACGATTACAAGAATTGAGCTTACGGAAAACCTGCGGTTTGCCAAGATATACGTATCGGTAATGGGGTCGGAGGATGAGCGTGCCAAATCGTTTAAGGGGATAAAAAGCGCGGGGCCGTTTATCAGGTCACGCCTCGGAAAAAATATGCGGATAAAAAAGCTGCCGGAAATCAGTTTTGTACTGGATCACGGACAGGAGGATTCGGATCGCATAAACCGCCTTATGCACCAGATTGAATCGGAAGAGGCGGCAAAAAGCAGTGACGAGGGAATAAATTAAAATTTATGGACGGGTTTATCAATGTCTTCAAGGACACGGGGCTGGCGTCTAACAGCGCCCTGACTAAAATAAAGAAAATCATCCGGGTAAAAAAAGCGGGATTTTTAGGAACCCTCGATCCGGTCGCTTCGGGAATCCTGCCGGTAGCGCTCGGCAGGGCCACCAAACTGCTGAGGTTTTTTGAAGATTCTCAAAAAACATACCGCGCCACGCTTCGGTTCGGGCGGGAGACCGATACGCAGGATTCCACCGGCAAGGTTACAAAGGAAGGGCCGGTGCCGGATGAGGCAAAACGAGAAGAACTGGAAAAACTTTTCGCTGCATTTACGGGTGAGATTAAACAGCTTCCCCCGATGTTTTCCGCTAAAAAAGTGGACGGCGAGCGGCTTTACAACATCGCCCGAAAAGGGGGCCACGTGGAGCGCGATGAAAAAAACGTAACCGTGCATTCGATAAAGCTGGAGGAATTTACCGGGGAGACGGCCGTCTTTACCGCCGTGGTGTCGAAGGGGACGTACATACGGGCGCTGTGCGAGGATATCGGCCGCGCGTTCGGCTATCCGGCGCACATGGGGGAGCTTACGCGCGAGGCGGTGCATAACTTCACAACCAAAGATTGCGTTACGCTGGAACAGTTGAGCGAACAGCGCGACGATCCCGACAGATGGCTTCTGCCGCCGGACTACCCGCTGATGTTCCTGCCGAAGTTCGATGCGGGCGTAAAGGACAAGAACGATCTTTCCAACGGAATGCCTGTCCAGTGGAACGGCGAAACGTTTGGCTATGTACGGCTATACGACAGTGACGGTAACTTTTTCGGCGTCGGCAAGGGAGACCATATTATTAAAAAAGTTTTGCCGGAAAAAATTATCCTCTCCCCCGCCCGCAAAGAGGTTTCGGCGTAAGAGATAGCGGAAACTACATAATTCGGCTTGAAAAAGGTTTGTTTTGCCTAACCAGACTTATTTTTTTCATATTGTTTATAGAGGCGTACGGCGCGTCGAAGTTGTGACTTCACACTTATTCCTAACTCATTA
>JBHHVT010000042.1:0-12905 GCA_046754425.1 Nitrospinota bacterium
TCAATTCCCCTCCTTGAAAAGGAGGGGACATTTCATGAATAATCCGGGCTAATCCTACGTTTACTGTTATGCCGTAATAGCCCGCCTGAACAGCCGACCGAATTTTGTAGTTGATTCTGAAACAGTCCCCTTTAAAAATGTAGATTTCCTCGCCTTGGTTCAAGTTTAATAGCTATAACATACTGTAAGTATGTAAGTAATTCTTTTAATGCGATAGGGCATAAAGTTTGCTTATGTCTATCGGTAACTGGTGGGTTGTTTTTATGTATTGTGAGTATTTTAAACTTAAAGAAAAACCGTTCAATCTGACCCCGGACCCGAGATACCTTTTTCTCGGTAAAAATCACAGCGAACCGTTCGCGCAGCTTCTTTACGCCACACAGGAGGGGGCCGGCTTTGCGGTATTCATAGGCGAAGTCGGGACTGGAAAGACCACCCTAATCCGCGCAATCGTCAGCAGGCTGCCGGAAAACTTCGTACCCGCGTTCATTTTCAACCCGAATATCGATGAACTGGAGCTTTATCAGTCAATAAATCGTGAACTGGACATCGAGTGTGAAACGGAGAGTAAAAACACGCTCCAATACATACTGAACAGGTACCTTATAGACCAAAAGCGCGCCGGCAGGCACGTTGTTTTATTTATAGACGAGGCGCAAAATCTCACACCGCCCGTGCTGGAACAGATTAGACTGATATCGAATCTCGAAACCGATGAAGAAAAGCTAATACAGATTATCCTTGTCGGCCAACCCGAACTGCGGTCCATTTTGGAACGGCAGTCACTGCGCCAGCTTCGCCAAAGGATATCGGTTCGGTGCAATCTCGGGCCGCTCGATTTAAATGAAACTGTTGACTATATCCATCACCGTCTCACCACGGCGGGATCCGGGTCGCGGGAAATTTTTAACCGCTCGGCGTTGCGGCGTCTGTTCGATTTTTCCGGTGGCACGCCGCGTCTTATCAATCTGGTTTGCGACCGCGCTCTGCTTGCGGCCTACGCATCGGGGAAAAGGAACGTAACACGCCGGATGATAGGTAACTGCATAAGAGAGATTGATGGTAAAGCGAGACCGCGGACCGGTTACGGCAGGTTCGTCTCGGCCCTGACGGCGGCCGCGTCGATACCCGCGCTCGTTTTCTTTCTGGCCCATGCCGGTGTCGAAACGGAGGCCAAAACTCACTCAACAGCGCCGATATCTGCCGAAAATGAGGGGCGGACCACCAGTGCCAAACCTGCATCCGCAATATTAAAAGAGCTTTTTTCAAAAAACGCGCGGACTATTGCCGCCTCGTCGATTCTGGAGAGGTGGAACGACAGCAAGCCGTTATCAGAAAAAGAGATGTCTCGCTCTTTGGCCGCCATGGCGAAAGGCAGACGGTTTAAAAGTTTTGAGGCCGTACTGGATTACGACCGGCTTCGCGAAATCAACTACCCCGCAATCCTGGAGTTAAAGGATAAAGACGGCCGTACGGGTTACCTGTCGGTTGTGAGCATATGGGGAAAAAAATTGTTCAGCGACAGTTCGAGTGAGAAATTTTTCGAAAAGGACTTGGTAATGCCGCGTTGGACAGGACGGACATATATTTTCTGGAAGGATTATAAGTTTCTGCCGAAAAATTTCTCGCGCGGACATAAAAGTTCCAAAACCCGCTGGCTGCAGGCAAGCCTGGAAAAGTTGGGATACGGTGTGATAAAGCCGCATACCGGTTTTTTCGGGCGAAAGACACAAAGGCTGGTTATGCGGTTTCAGATTGAAAATCGTCTGGAGGCAAACGGGCGCGTGGGCCCGCTTACAAAAATGTTTATCTACAAGCGGCTGCCGGAGTACGCTACGCCCGGCCTAACGTAACAAAGCAGGAGGATAGGAAATGAGTTTTATACTGGACGCGCTTAAAAGGTCGGCAAGGGACAAACAGTTTTCCACGGTGGATATCGACCCGAAGCCGTGGCATTGGGACGGCTGGCCGTCCGTCCGGCAGCATGACGGCACCTTGCGCGAAAGAATCAGAACTTCTGTTCTACCCTACGTGAAGATGATAACTATCGGCGTGCTGGCGTTGACGCTTTCATCGGCGGTTACGTGGGCCTCCATGGCCTACCTTAACAATTCGGACAGCGCGGCTTCGGAAAATGAAACTTTACAGGCGGCCCGGAACTATGTTTACGGCGGCATAAGAAATTCGACAACGGCTGGAAATGATGTGTCGCCAGCCTTGCCGGTAAGCATGAGCGGGCCTGGCGCTTTCCTTAGCGACGGGATGGATCAAACGGAGGAAGAACCGGTTGGTATGGTTCGCGAGGAGGAGTCGACGGAGACGACAGGGGTGGACTACAGGGCGGCGCTGCTCGAGGAGGACGCGACGTCCGCCACCCCTGCAATCGATTTGCCGATGGAAGATGAATTTGCTTCCAATGACGACCTTGATGCCGCTGACGGTATCTATCTTGACGGTGTTTCCTACCACAGCATGTCGATAAAACGCAGGGCGATTTTACGCCGCGCGGGCGAGTCGGAAGGCGATGTTGTAAAGGTAGGCGATATGTACGCGGGTCTGGAGGTGGCCGCCATTCACGATTCCAATGTTTCGCTTAAAAAAGGGATAAACCGTTTCGTTATCCATCTGGATTGACCAGACTGCGGGTGGAGGCAGCTACGGCATAGCCGAATATGCAAAGGCGGCAGTTGGTTTCCTCGCGGCATTGAGCAATAGCGATTATAGGGGCGCAGCCCTTTATACCCTGGCAGGGTAAGCTCTGCCACTGCGGCGCTAATTGCGCCGGAATAGAGATAGCGTATAATTACCTGATGGCATACGGACAGTTGCGCCGGCAAATTGCCACCGCCTGTAACGTGCCACACCTGCAAGTTGGGGGGGTGGTGAGAGGGGTTATCTTATTATTTTGCCTGTCCGTTCTTGCGCTCGCCGCTCCGGCTTTTGCGTTCGAGGTTTCGGCCTTGTCGGTGCCGGAAAGTTTTATCGTTGACGATGAGACCGGCAGTTACTATATTTCCAATATTAACGGAAGGCCGACCGAGAAAAACAACTCCGGTTTCATTACCAAGCTCAGTCCCGACGGGACCGTTGTTGAGAAAAAGTTCGTGCAGGGCGGCAAGAATGGAGTCACGTTGCACGCGCCCAAGGGGCTTTTGATAACCGGGGACACGCTGTACGTTACCGACATCGACCATGTGCGAGGTTTTGATAAGAAAACCGGCGGTCAAAAAGTTTCCATAGACCTTCGTTCGTTTAAACCGAAGTTTCTTAACGACCTCGCCCAGGATTACTTCGGCATGATTTACGTTACTGATATGGGTACGAACCGGATTTTCAATATAGACCCGGCAAACGGCAACAAGGCTGATGTTTTCGCATCCGGCCCGGAGCTGGCTTCGCCCAACGGAATTAGTTTCAGCGCGGTCCAGAGGAAACTCATTTTCGCCAACGCCGGTACCGGCGAACTCTACTGGCTTGACGAGCACGGTAAACCGTTAAAGTTTGAAACGAAAAAAAAGCTCGATACCGGCCTGGACGGGATTGACTTCGACCTGGAAGGCAACATCTACGTATCGACTTTCACCGGCGGCAAGATTTATCGAATCGGCCGACAGGGCGATGTGAAACAGTTTGTGACCGATCTCATAACGCCCGCCGATATATCTCTCGACACCGCTAACCGGCTGATACTGGTGCCGTCATTCAGCGGCAACCGCGCCTTTACGCTTGCCTACTAGTCCGCCGCGAGGACAGACAATTTCACCACGAAGGACACGGAGGAACAATAAGACTAACTACAAGCGGGGCGAGATGAAATGATTTTTTAATTATCTGTTTTTTCCTCCTCTGTGATTTCTGTGGTTGGAGTCTCTTCTTTATCGCCGGGTTTAACGATAATTTTCCCCATCATGCCCCTATGGACATAGCAAAAGTAGCGATACTCTCCGGGTTTATTAAACGTATGTTCAAAAGTTTTGTCCTGCTTCAGTATTACAATTGGGATTTCTTTATTTTTCGGTTTCGCTCCGGGGATACTTGCGAAGTTATGTGATTTCTTTGCATGATCGTGATTTGTCCAGCGTATCGTATCGCCCGCTTCGATTGTCAGCACATCGGGAACGAATACCACCGATCCTTCGGGGATATCGATTACGTGCACTTTTTCCCCGCCAAAAAGTGGATAAGGGAGAATAACTGACAGAATCAAGGTGATTAACGCGCTACTCATTATATTTTTCATATTGCTTACTTTTATCACAATTAGAGAAACCATAGAAACATTTTATATTTTAAAAGAGGGACGGATTTTAAACCAGGCCCGCTTGCGGCGGGAGGCTGTATGCTGGCGCTGATGCTGGCAGCCACTTGGTAATTACCCGTGACAGCCGTTTCACTGATTTGCCTTAACTTGCTGTCCGCCTAGCGGACCGTGGAGAAAGGAATTTCTTTATAGCCGCCAGCGTTGTAAAGGAGCCGGTTACCAGCAGAGGCCCCTTGCCTGACGCCAGCAGCGCGAGGCCGTCCGGGTTCCCGATTGCGGTTGCCAGTATACCCGCACTGCGAGCGGCGTCTGCCAGAAGGTCGGCGGGCAGCGCGCGGTAGTCTTCCGGTTTTACGCAATACATCTTTCGGCAAAACGGAGCGATGATTTTCATGATTTTGCGGTAATCCTTGCCGTTCAGGATGCCTATCACGACGTCCAGCCGTTTTCCCGGATAAAGGGTTTTCATGTTGTGCGCCAGTTCGCGGAAGGAGGCGGGATTGTGCGCCACGTCGTAGATTACTTCGCGCCCGTTTTTTACCCGCTCGAACCTGCCCGGCAGTCTTGCCTCGGCAATGCCGTTCTCTATATGCTTCGGCAATACGCGCGGCATACCGGCGCAAAGAACAGCCTGTGCGGCAAGAGCGGCGTTGAAAATCTGTACGCGCCCGGCCATCGCCGGCTGCAGTTTCAGGCTGATACCGCCGGATGAAAAGCGGCCGCCGCCGGTGATGTTGAAATCCTCGTCCATCATGTAGAGCTTAGCGTTACGGTTCCGCGCGATTTTTTTTATAACTTCCCTTACCGATGTCGTCTTGTCGCCGAGAACTACCGGCCTTCCCTTTTTTATGATACCCGCCTTTTCGGCGGCGACCTTCGCCTTCGTGTTGCCCAGGAACTTCGTATGTTCGTGCGAGATGTTTGTGATAACGGATAACAACGGGTCGATGACGTTCGTCGCGTCGAACCTCCCCCCCATCCCGGTTTCGATTACCGAAACGTCTACTTTTGACCGCGCGAAATAACAAAACGCCAGCGCTACGCCCCACTCGAAAAAAGTAATTTTTCCCGGCAGACTTTTATTGTTTCTTTGCGCATCGCTCCATCTTCTTCCCATCCAGCGGAGCGTTTCGACTACCTCTTTTTTGGAAATCATCTTTGCGTTAATCTGCATCCGCTCGCGGTAGTCGGAAACGTGGGGGGAGTAGAACGCGCCGGTTTTGTATCCGGCCCTTTTAAGGACGGCGGCTATCATCGCTACCGTGGAGCCTTTGCCGTTCGTGCCCGCCACGTGGATGAATCTTTGTTTTTTATGCGGGTCCCCCAGCGCTTTCAGCAGTTTTTTTACTGGAGGCAGGGCGGGGCGTATCCCCAGCCTGCGAAAGCCGTAAAGCTCTTTTAATATCGCCTCGTAACTCTTCCCGTCAAACATAACGACTATGCACGTTACCCTATTTCACGATGCCGGTTCAATCTTGCAGATTGAACCGCACCGTTTGAAAATTAATAAAAGGCTGAACAGGTAAATCAAAACATCCGGTTCAAACTGCAAGTATGAACCAGCCTATGGTTGTTCAAATTGCTTTAAGTAAAGTCTTCACATTGTTGTAAATCCTGCTATCCTATTTTCCCTAAATGACGCAGTTGGCACTGGTCGACGAAAATAGCCGGCCGATAGACTTAAAATCCGAGCTGAAAAAACGTTTCCTTTCGTACGCGCTAAGCACGATAGCGTCGCGCGCCCTGCCGGACGTTCGCGACGGCCTCAAACCGGTTCACAGGCGGATACTCTACGCGATGTACCGCATGAAGCTGACACCGGACAATCGTTACCGCAAATGCGCGGCGGTGGTCGGCGACGTGCTCGGCAAATACCACCCGCACGGCGACCAGGCCGCGTACGACGCGCTGGCGCGTCTCGCTCAGGAATTTTCGATGCGATACCCGCTCATCGACGGGCAGGGCAACTTCGGTTCGATAGACGGCGACGCGCCCGCCGCGATGCGGTACACGGAGTCGCGCCTTACGCCGATATCGCTGGAGATACTGAATGAGATAGATCACGATACGGTGCCGTTCCGGCCGAACTACGACGCGACGCAAAAGGAGCCGGTCTATCTACCGTCGCGGATACCGAATCTTTTGCTAAACGGTTCGGCGGGCATTGCCGTCGGCATGGCGACCAACATCCCGCCGCACAACCTCGGCGAACTGATTAACGGACTTACCGCGATCCTCGACAACCCGGAACTATCCACCACGCAGATAATGAAATACATCAAGGGTCCGGATTTTCCGACAGGGGCGGCGATAATGGCTGCGAAAAAAAAGCTGCGCGAAGTTTACGAAAGCGGAAGGGGTTCCATAAAGATACGCGGGGATTATGAACTGGAGGCGCTAAAGCGCGGCAGACAGCAGATTGTAATAACCTCTCTTCCGTACAGCGTAAATAAATCCAGGCTGGTGGAAAAGATAGCGCAGCTCATAATCGAAAAGAAGATGCAGGCGTTAAACGACGTGCGCGACGAGTCGGCTGAAAGCATTCGGATTGTACTCGAACCCAAATCCGGCGCCGACATAGCAAAGATTATGGCGTATATCTACCGCTACACCGACCTCGAATACAACTTCGCCGTAAACCTCACCGCGCTCGACCCGACCGGCACGCCGCGAAGAATGGCGATAGGCGAACTTCTGCGCATCTTCATCGACTTCCGCATAGACGTAACCGAACGCAGGCTGAACTACGACCTGCTGAAAATACTGGAGCGGCTCCACATCCTGCGCGGTCTGTTAAAAGTACTGAAGGATCTGGACGAAGTGATAAAGCTGATACGCAAATCGAAATCACGCGAAGAAGCGAAAACGCTGCTGAAGAAAAAATTCCGGCTCGACGATCCGCAGGCAACCGCCGTCCTCGACCTGCGGCTGTCGTCGCTGGTGGCGATGGAGATAAAAAAGGTGCGGCTAGAAGCGGCGGAACTGGAAGCAAAACGCGGGATGCTGGAAGATATTCTAAAATCTAAACGAAAGATAAAAGGCGTCGTGAAAAAGGAACTTCTCGATATTAAAAAGAGCTACGCGGACAGGCGGAGGACGGCGATAACCGGCGCGGCCGCGGAAGAAGAGGAGTTCGCCGCCGATGATTTCGTGGAGCACGAGGCCTGTTTCGTAATCGTAAGCCGCAACGGATGGGTTCGCAGGGTAAAGAGCGAGCCGAACGAATCTCAACTGCGGTTTAAAGAGGGTGATTCTCTATTGAAGGTGATACCGGCCGACACCAGCGAGCACATCGCGTTTTTTTCGTCTGCCGGAAAGATGTACGTTACCCGCGCGCACGACCTGCCACAGACGACCGGCTTCGGCGATCCCGTCCAGACGTTTTTCAAATTCGTCGACGGCGAGCGTCTTACGGCGGCTGCCCATTACCCGAATATAAAAGAAGAACGGGCGGCGGAAGGCGAACTCCTGGTCGTTATGGAAAACGGCGCGGGTCTTCGGATTAGCCGCGGCATGGTAGCGGAGACGACGCGCTCCGGCAAAAGGTACGCGAATGTTAAGGGCGATAACGCGGTTCTGGACGTTATCGCGGCGGACAAACCGCTCGTCTACATCGCTCACAGCGGAGGCAAGGGTTTACTGCTCAAGACAAAAGAGATACCGCTCCTTGCGGGACCGGGCGCGGGCGCGCGCCTTGTCAAGATGAAAAAAGGGGACATTGTTATCGGTGTCAAAAACGTATCTAAAAAGGATTCACTGCGGCTGGTGTTCGATAAGGGCAGGGACGTTATCATAAAGGTAAAGGATGCCGAGACCGGCAAACGCGCGAGCGCCGGACGGTCGTACGGCGGAGCAAGGAAAAAACTTATGGCGGTAGGGATTGAGCGAAGTGGCGGCTAATTACAGCGCGAGCGATATAGAAGTTCTCGAAGGGCTGGAGGCGGTCCGCGTCCGCCCCGCCATGTACATCGGCGATACCGGCAGCGCGGGGCTTCATCACCTCGTCTGGGAAGCTGTGGACAACGCCGTCGACGAAGCGATAAACGGCCACTGCAAAAAAATAGATATAACTATCGCGAAGGACGGCACGGTTACGGTTGCCGACGACGGACGCGGCATACCGGTGGATTTGCACGCAAAGTTTAAAAAACCGGCGCTGACGATAATCATGACGACGCTCCACGCCGGGGCGAAGTTTCACAACAAGAGCTACCACTCGTCAGGCGGTCTGCACGGGGTCGGCATATCGGTGGTAAACGCGCTGTCGGAAAAGCTGGACGTAACGGTAAGGCGCAACGGCTTTGAATGGAAACAGTCGTTTAAAAGAGGTAAGCCTGTAGAAAAACTTAAAAAGGTGAAAAAGAGCCGTGATAGGGGAACCACTATCCGTTTCGTACCGGACTCAAAGATTTTCGGTAAGGGAAATTTTAGTTTTAAAACAATCCGCGCGCGCGCGGAGACGAAGGCGTTTATCAACAGCGGCCTTACGCTTAACGTCATGGACGAGCGAAGCGGTGAAAAGAAAAGTTTTCGCTACGAAAACGGAATAAAGGATTACCTGTTAACGATCCTCGGCGCAAGAAAAGGGATTTTGCCCGAACCGTTTTATGTGGATTCGAATAACTCAAGAGTTCCCGGCAACCACTTTCACTGCGAGGCGGCGTTCCAGTGGTCTGAAAAGACGGACAACAGGATAGAGTCGTATTGCAACGCTATTTACACGACGGACGGCGGCACGCACGAAGCGGGATTTCGTAACGCTCTCGCCAAAAGCATCCGCGACGTGCTGGAGCGCAAAAGCGGTAAAGGCAAGCAGACGGCCATTACAGTAGAGGACGTCAAGGAAGGTCTTACCGCGATAATCTCTGTGCTGGTGGAAAACCCGCAGTTTCAGGGGCAGACGAAGGAAAAACTCAACAATCCGGAGCTGACTGCGATGGTCGAAAACGTAGTCCGTCCCGCGTTCGAGATGTACCTGCTGGAAAACCCGTCCGCGGCGGACGCTTTGCTTGCACGGGTGGAGCTTGCCGCAAAGGCGAGGCTGGCGTCGCGCGCGGCGAAAGACGAGGTGCGCCGCAAAGGCTCCATATCGCACCGGTTGACGCTTCCGGGGAAGCTGGCCGACTGCTCGTCAACCAATCCGGCCGACTCGGAACTTTTCATCGTGGAGGGCGACAGCGCGGGCGGTTCCGGCAAGCAGGCGCGCGACCGCAAAACGCAGGCGGTACTGCCGATGCGCGGCAAGATTTTAAATGTCGAAAACGCCGCCGATTCGAAGTTGATGCAAAACGCGGAACTTAAGGCGCTCTCACTGAGCATCGGCACGGGGATGGGCAGGGATTTCGTTTACGAAAAACTCAGGTACGATAAAATCATCATCATGACGGACGCGGATGTAGACGGGCATCACATCAGCGCACTGCTGCTCACCTTTTTTTACCGGTACATGAAACAACTTATCGAACGCGGACATGTTTACATCAGCGTGCCGCCGCTTTACAGGATAGAGATGGGCAAGGATGTTTTTTACGCCGACGATGACGCGGAAAAGTATCGCAACAGGAAGATTGAGGTCTCCCGCTTCAAGGGGCTCGGCGAGATGCCGGTCAACGTCCTTAAAGAGACCACCATGGACAGGCGCAAAAGGACGCTGTTGCGCGTGAAGCTTATCGACGAAGCCGGGACCGAAGCCGCGTTCAGGGATCTTATGGGGCGCGACGCATCGGCGCGGTATAAGTTCATACAGGAAAATTCCGCCGGCTTCGAACTCGACGTATAAGAGAAACTCACCACGGAGGCCGCAAAGGACGCAAAGGAAGAAAATTGCTTTTATAGTTCTTTGTATATTTACCGATGGATAATAGTTAGAGGAGAGTAGAATAAGGAAAAATGTAATTGTTGAGTTGAATATTGACTATTAAAAGCCAAAAACCTTCCACTTTAATATTCTCTGCGTCCTTTGCGCCCTCCGCGGTTAACCCTTCTCGAAGGGAACGCGGGTTTACGCTTCTTGAAATTCTTATCGTCACGATCCTTATCGCCCTTGTCGCGTCCATCGGCATCCCGCGTTTTATCGGTTCCATCGAAAGGGCGCAGGTTAAATCGACGGCGGGCGAGATTGCAAACGTCATGCGGATTGCGAGGCTGAGGGCCGTATCCGAAAAAAAGATCGTAACGGTAGAGGTCGATACGAAAAGTCGGACGGTTCGCGCCATGTACGGTGGCGATGAAAACGAAAGGGCTGCCGAGCCAGTTAAGATACCCGAGTCCATCAGCCTCTTAACCGGCAGTCCGGGCAGTTTTTACAACCGTCCGATGACGATTGAATTCAACCCGACTGGCGGGGCGACCGGCGGCGACCTCTACGTAACGTATGCCGGCGCAAAACCGGCGGACGATGAAGGGTATGTAATAAGGCTTAAACCGCTTTCGGGCAACTCCATCGTAATTCCCGCGGACGAACTATGATGATTGCAGGCGGACCCGTAATAGGGCGCGGCAAGCGGCGCCCCTACAACTGTTCGAGCGGTTTTACACTGCTGGAAATCCTCGTAGCCGTTACCCTGCTGGCGGTCGTATTTTCATCCCTGTTCAGGCTTTTCGGCGGCAGTCTGCGTTCGATTGAGAACTCCGAAAAACATGCCCGCGCCGCCGTGCTGGGCGAACAGCTTTTGACCGAACTTTTATTTAACGAAACGTCTTTTCCTATCGAACCGACAGGCGGCAGGTTCGAGGATAATCCGGACTATTCATATTCCCTTGCCGCTTCCCCGTTTGAAAAGCCGATAGGCCGCATCGACAAATCCGTGTTGGAAAAGACGCTGCCCGTTACCACATACAAAATTAACCTGACGGTAAAGTGGGATGAAGGCGGCAGGGAAAAATCGCTGAAACTTATTACGCTAAAAACCGTTCTCGAAGGAGAAAAATTATAAATTACAGCAGTGGTCATCGCGAGCAACCCCGCGGGCGAGTGTGGCGATCTGGAGATTGCCGGCAGTGTCTCATCCTTCGATGGACTCATGGTGACACATGAGGCTGGCAGTGACATGAGAGGCTCGGCGATGCGGAACAGATGTCATGGTGAGCTTGTCGAACCATTCTTTCAGTTTTCAGCGGACGACGAGTCCGGGTTTACTCTTCTTGAACTTCTGATTGCCCTTACCTTGCTGGCGGCTATTACCGGCATACTTGCCGGAGGCCTCCACCTTTCCGTAAGGGCGTGGGAGGCGGGCGGGGAGAGACTCGAGGGCCGGCACGAAGCGGCTGAATCGATGAACCTCATTAAGCGTCAGCTTAAGGGCGCCAGGAACGTTTCGTACATTCCCGCTGATGGGAAAGGTTCTAAGCGCATCGCTTTTATCGGTGAGCGGGAGTCGGTTACATTTGTGACCTCGAAACCGCGCTTCAGGTCAAAAAGAGAGGCCGCCGGGCTATATATCCAAAGGATAGAGAACATTCCTGAAAAGGGCGGCCTGATATTCATGGAGGCGGAGTTCGACCCATCGCGCGATATGGCGGATTATGACTGGACGGAGATGCGGATGGGTGACAAATGGGTCGATTCGTTCAGGTTTGAATATCTCGTCAAAAACAGCATCAAAACGGATGACGGCAAGCCGGAGACAGCGTTCGAATGGCTTGAGAGCGTTAACAGCAGCGGCGATACGGGAAAGGCAATAGACGATAAATTTCCGGCTGCCGTGAGGTTTCGACTGACGGCGGCGGGTGAACCGGACAACTTTGTCTGGCCGGCAACAACCGCGCCAATCTACACGGATGCCGAGATAGACCTCAATGCAAAATAAAAGAACGGCTGTTAGCGAACAGGGGATAGCGCTCGTCATGGTGCTATGGCTCATGGTGCTTCTGGTCGTGCTGGCGTCGCAGTTCGCGCTTAGCGCGCGAACCGGGTTGGAAACGGTGAGGAACCTGAAGGAAGACAGGGAGGCATATTTTCTTGCGTATGCGGGAGTCCAGATGGCCGTCAGGGAGATCGTGGCTGATTCGGAATATCACTATTACGGTGAAAAGGGACAGTTAAGGTTCGCCTCTACCCTATATGATGGGGACTACTCGTCACGTACCGAGATACCGCTGGGCGACGGGCTTGTATCGTACTCGATAAAAGACGAAGGGGCGAAACTGAACCTTAACAGTCTGGCGACAGACGAATCGCAGCTGAGGTTTTTATTGCAAACGCTCTTTCCGGAGGGCAAGGAATGGACGGACACTGTTGCGGACTCCATACTCGACTGGGTGGACGCGGACGACGACCACCGGGCAAACGGCGCGGAAACCGACTACTACAGGACGCGGGAGCCGCCCTACGCGGCGAAAAACAGAACGTTCGACACCTTAAATGAACTTAAAAAGGTAAAGGGAATCACACAGGAGATATTCGACGCCCTTTCCCGTGTCGTTACCGTCTATCCCACCAGCGGCGTAAACGTCAATACAGCGCCGGTGGAAGTTCTAAGAGCGGGCGGGATGCCCGACGAGGAGATAGCGACTGTCATGAAGGAGCGCGAAACAAAAGGCTGGTACAGTGACGGAGCGAAGTCCGATCTTTTCGCGATAACCGCGACCGGCCGTTTCAGTGAGAGCAGGCTGATTCACTCAATCCGGGTTATTGCCAGGCAGA
>JBHHVT010000043.1:0-12865 GCA_046754425.1 Nitrospinota bacterium
AGAGTAGGGCGCGGCACCGGCTCCGGACACGGAAAGACATCCACGCGAGGCCATAAGGGACAGCGTTCCCGGTCCGGCGGCAAGAGCATGATTCCCGGATTCGAGGGCGGACAGAACCCCATTCACAGGCGCCTTCCAAAAAGGGGATTTTTTAATATTCACAGGGTCGAATACGCGCCTGTCAACCTTTCGCGCCTGGAAAGATTGAAGGAGATAAGCGAGTTTACGCCTGACGTCCTGGCGAAACACGGTCTTGCCGGAAATAGGGACAAGGTAAAGATACTGGGATTTGGAGATATAACAAGACCGATCACCGTATCGGCGCACAGGTTCAGCAAGAGCGCAAAAGAAAAAATCACCGCCGCGGGCGGTACACTGCTGGAGATCTAGTTGGGCACGGAAAGTTTCGGCAACATCTTCAAGATACCTGAACTGAAAAGACGCATCCTGTTCACGCTTGCTCTGCTTGCCGTCTACCGGATTGGGGCGCATATACCGGTCCCCGGCATCGATGTGACGGCGCTTGCGGCCTTTTTCGACCAGATGCGCGGGACGATACTGAAATTTTTCGATATGTTTTCCGGCGGCGCGCTGAGCAGACTTACGATTTTTGCGCTCGGCATAATGCCGTATATAAGTTCTTCGATTATTCTTCAACTCCTGACGGTAGCCGTTCCGCATCTTGAAAAGCTGAAAAAGGAAGGTGAGCAGGGGCAGAAAAAAATTACGCAATATACCCGTTACGGTACAGTATTGCTAAGCGCCATACAGGGTACCGGCATCGCATTCGGTCTGGAGGCGATGAGTTCCCCAACCGGCGCGCCCGTCGTCACCCAGCCCGGCTGGAGTTTTCGGCTGTTAACGGTGCTTACCCTCACCGCGGGGACGGCTTTCATAATGTGGCTGGGAGAGCAGATAAGCGAACGCGGCGTCGGTAACGGCATATCGCTGATAATTTTTTCCGGCATCGTTGCGCAGATGCCGTCCGCGATAATTAATTCACTGCGTCTTTTGCAGACAGGCGAAATTACGCCGATAGTGATACTGTTTCTGACTGTGCTAATGGTGGTGGTAATCGGGGTAATCGTGTTTATGGAGACCGCCCAGCGGAAGATTCCGATACAATATGCCAGGCGCGTCGTGGGACGGAAAATGTACGCCGGCCAGACAAGCCATTTGCCGCTAAAGATAAACACTTCGGGCGTAATTCCTCCGATATTCGCGTCGTCGGTGATAATGTTTCCAGCGACAATAGGCGGGTTTACACAGCACCCGTGGGTAACGGCGGTGACTGATCAACTTTCGCCGGGGACACTGCTTTACACACTGCTCTACGTCGGAATGATCGTTTTTTTCTGTTTTTTCTATACGGCGATAGTTTTCGATCCGTCGGACGTTGCCGACAATATGAAAAAGAACGGCGGATTTATTCCCGGCATACGTCCCGGCCGGCCTACATCGGATTTTATAGACAGAACCCTTTCGCGCGTTACCGCTGGCGGCGCGCTATATCTCAGCCTCGTCTGCGTACTGCCGGACTTTTTAATAGCATATTTCAACGTTCCGTTTTATTTCGGCGGAACGGGTCTTCTTATTGTAGTAGGCGTATCGATGGATACGATGTCGCAGGTGGAATCGCATCTCGTTATGCGGCAGTATGGCGGGTTCCTTAAAGAGGGAAAAATGAGGGGCAGAAGGTGAACATGATACTGCTGGGACCACCGGGAGCGGGCAAAGGGACGCAAGCGAAAAAGATTACCGAAAAACACGGTATACCTCAGATATCGACCGGCGACATACTTCGACAGGCCGTTAAGGACAAAACGGAGATGGGCGTAAAAGCAAAAGGATTCATGGACAAGGGCGAACTTGTGCCGGACGAAGTCGTTATCGGAATCATAAAAGACAGGCTCGCCGCCGATGACTGCAAGGGCGGCTTTATTCTGGATGGATTCCCGCGTACAGTTCCGCAGGCAGAAGAGCTTGGCAAACTTTTAACGGGTATGAATAGCGGGATAAATTTTGTTATCGACATCGCGGTCGGCGAGGATTCGCTGGTAGAGCGTTTAACCGGACGCAGGACTTGTAAAAATTGTGGATTCGGGTATCATACTAAGTTTTCCCCTCCGGCTGATGAGGGAGTTTGCGATAAATGCGGCGGCGAACTTTACCTTCGGGATGACGACAACGAAGAAACCGTAAAACAGCGGTTTAAAGTCTATAAAGATCAGTCGGAAATGCTTAAGTCGTTTTACGGCGAAACTGGGAGATACAACCGCATAGATGGTGAAAAAGATATAAACGAAGTATTTGAAGATATAGAAAAAATCGTTCAGGGCGGCTGATGATAAACATAAAGACCGACGCGGAAATAAAGAAAATGAGGAGAGCCAACCAGATTGTGGCAAAGTCGCTCAGGAAATTGACCGAAATGTTATGCGAAAACACAACCACCGACGAACTCGATAAGGTGGCGGAGGAGCTGATACTAAAGGAGGGGGCGAAACCTTCCTTCAAGGGTTATAGAGGCTTTCCAAATGCGCTGTGCGTTTCGATTAACGAAGTGGTTGTACACGGCATTCCCGGCAAGAAGAGATTGAAAAACGGTGATATCGTAAGTCTCGACCTGGGAGCGGAGTACGAGGGGTACTACGGCGACGCCGCGATAACCTGTTCGGTGGGAGAGGTGTCCGATGAGGCGAAACGTCTGATGAAGGTTACGCGTGAGGCGCTCTATAAAGGCATAGAAAATGCGAAAGCCGGGAACCACCTTTCGGATATTTCCAATGCGATACAACAGATGGCCGAGTCGGCCGGGTTCTCGGTCGTAACCGATTTCGTGGGACACGGGATTGGAACATCACCGCACGAGGATCCACAGATACCTAACTACGGCCCGAAAGGACATGGACCGATCCTTAAAAAAGGGATGGTGTTGGCAATTGAACCGATGGTTAACGCCGGGTCCTGGCAGGTAAACATTCTGGACGACAAATGGACCGTGGTAACGGAAGACGGCAGGCTGTCGGCACACTTTGAGCACAGCGTGGCCATTACGGATAACGGCCCCGATATACTCAGCGAACTTACCGCCTGACATGGTTAAACAGGTAGCGATTGAGATGGAAGGGAAAGTTCTGGAATCGCTGCCAAACGCGAATTTCCGCGTGGAACTGGACAATAAGGCTACAATTTTGGCGCACGTCTCTGGAAAAATGAGGATGCACTATATCAGGATACTGACGGGCGACAGGGTCAAGGTGGAGCTTTCACCCTATGACCTTACGCGCGGCAGGATTACATACAGGTATAAATGAGGGTTTCGTTATGAAAGTTCGTGCTTCTGTAAAACCGATGTGTGAAAAATGCAAAGTTGTAAGACGTAAAGGTGTAGTAAGGGTATTGTGCGAAAACCCAAAACACAAACAGCGGCAGGTATGACCGGGAGGTATATGTAATGGCGCGGATAGCAGGCGTGGATTTGCCCATGAATAAAAGGGTTCTGATTGGTCTCACGTATATTTACGGCATCGGGATAACAACGAGCCGCAGGGTTTTGAAAGCCGCGGGCATAGACGAGTCCGTCAGGGTGAAAAACTTGAGTGATCAGGACGTCCTGCATCTAAGGGGGATTATAGAAAAGCAGCATACCGTGGAAGGCGACCTGAGGCGTAACGTCCAGATGGATTTGAAACGAATGATGGAGATCGGCTGTTACCGCGGCATCAGGCACAGAAGAGGGCTGCCAGTAAACGGCCAGCGTACGAAGACAAACGCGAGGACAAGAAAAGGTCCGAAGAGAACGGTAGCGGCGTCCAAGAAAGTCGCTAACGTAGGTAAATAATAAGGGGGATTAGTGGCAGAGAAAAAAAGAGATTCCAAGTCGTCCGCCAAAAAGAAGGGCATAAAGGCTCCTGTTAACGGACGGGCGCATATAAAAGCGTCTTTCAACAATACGATTGTGACGATTGCGGATACGACGGGCAACGTAATTTCATGGGCATCCGCGGGCAAGGTCGGGTTCAAGGGTTCGCGCAAGAGCACGCCTTTTGCCGCGCAGGTGACTTCGGAAAATGCCGCGAAAAAGGCCATGGAACTCGGTATGCGCAGGGTAGAGGTGGAAGTAAAGGGACCGGGTGCCGGACGCGAAGCGGCGATTCGCGCTTTGCAGGCCACTGGTCTTGAAGTGGAAATAATAAGGGATGTAACTCCGGTTCCGCATAACGGATGCAGACCCCCGAAACGAAGAAGGGTATAGGAGGAAGCGTCCGGTGGCAGTTTATCACGGTTCCGTTTGCAGGCTATGCAGAAGGGAGGGGACAAAACTTTTCCTTAAGGGAGAGCGTTGCCTTTCCGCGCGCTGCGCGATTGAGAGAAGAAGCTACCCGCCCGGTTTGCACGGTCAGGGAAGAAGGCCGAGAAAGCCAACCGAGTATGGACTGCAATTGCGCGAAAAACAGAAGGCGCGCAGGATTTACGGACTGTTGGAAAAACAGTTCCGCAACACATTTCACAAGGCTGTAAGGAAAAAGGGTATTACAGGCGAAGTGTTTCTGCAGTTGCTTGAAAAAAGGCTGGACAACGTGGTGTACCGGCTCGGTTTTGCCGCCAACAGGAGGCAGTCCAGACAACTTGTCGGTCACAGGCATTTTCTGGTAAACGGCAAACAGTTGAATTTCCCATCGTATCTGGTGAGAAAGGGAGATGTTATAGAAGTGGCGGAGCACAGTAAAAAAATGCCGGGTTTTGTTGAAAGAATAGAAAAACGCGGCGAATTGTCACTGCCGTCGTGGCTTTCGGTCACTGAGGGTGAACTGAAAGGCCAGGTTATAGACGAACCGAAACCGGAGGACATAACTATTCCGGTAAACGAACAACTAATAGTGGAATACTACTCTAAGTAAGGAGAGGGTGATGAAAACGGTTCTAAGGGAGTTTGTTAAACCAAAGAGGATAGAGAAGGTTGAATCCTCCCCTGATAATAAGTACGCAAAGTTCGTGGCCGAGCCGCTGGAGCGGGGATTTGGCGTTACAGTCGGGAACTCTATTCGCAGGTACCTGCTATCCTCGGTGCCTGGAGCGTCCGTTGTGGCCGTAAAAATCGAAGGGGTGCACCATGAGTTCTCGACGCTCTCCAATGTCTATGAGGACGTATCGGATATTCTCCTGAACATTAAAGGCCTTATCGTCCAACAAAACGGCGACGACAGTATAACGCTGGTTGTTGACGAGAAGGGTAAAAAAGAGATAACGGGAGCGGATATAAAGTGCCCGCCGGGAGTTAGTGTTATAAACAAGGATGTACATATCGCCAGCCTTATGGATAAAAAAGCCTCATTCCATGCGGAGATGTACTCGCGGGTAGGCCGAGGTTATGTGCCGTCCGAGGAACTGAAAGTGGAAGATGACGATATAGCCGTCATCCCAATAGACGCAAATTTCTCCCCGGTGGTTAAAGTCAACTATACGGTTGAAAAAACCCGCGTCGGTGATTCATCAGACTTTGACAAACTGATCCTGGAAGTGTGGACCGATGGGACCATTGATCCCGAAGTTGCCGTAGCTCATGCGGCAAAAATCCAAAGGGACCATATGCAGCTCTTCATAGGAACGAACGATGAGGTTGAGACTGTTACACCTGAGGTAAGGCCGGATCGCAAAAAACCCATAATCAATGTGAATCGAAGCGTTGAGGAACTGGAGCTTTCCGTCAGGTCCTATAACTGCCTGCAAAAAGCCGATATCAAAACCATCGGTGAACTGGTTACCAAATCTGACACGGAGATGCTGAAAACCAGGAACTTCGGAAGGAAATCTCTTAACGAAATAAAATCAATACTGGCGGAGATGGGCCTCAGCCTGGGAATGTCAAAAGAAGAGCTGACGCAATTCGATCAGGATTAAAAAGGCGGGATAATTGTAACAATGAGACACTTGAAAGACGGAAAGAAGTTCAGCCGGTCGCCGGCGCATCGCAAGGCGATGTTTCGAAATATGGTGACCTCGCTTCTTGAGCATGAAAAAATCACTACCACCGAAACGAAAGCCAAAGAGCTTCGCCGCGTTACGGACAGGATGATTACGCTCGGTAAAAAAGGCGGTCTCGCGTCGATTCGCAGGGCGGCCTCATATATCCGGAGCAAGGATGTGGTGAAAAAGCTCTTCTCAAACCTTGCTGGCCGATACAAGGACCGCAAAGGCGGCTATACGCGCATTTACCGCGCCGGTATAAGGGCGGGTGACTGCGCGCCCATGGCGATAATCGAGCTTGTGGATAGGGACCTAGCCGCCGCGCCAAAACGGCGCACGAAACGGCTGAAGGAAGCGGACGAAAAGGCATAGACCGGCGGATAACGCTCAAGTATTTTACTTCGCTAATTGCCTGAACTCTTTAACAACCCCCACCGCCAGGTCCGGCCGGTTGGTAACGATACCGTCCACGCCCATCTCCAAAAGCCGCCGTATCTCCACCGGATCGTCGATGGTCCATACATGGATATCCTGTCCCAGCGAATGCGCCGCACGCACAAACGACGGAGTGACGACGTCCAGCCCTTTGTGAGTAACCGGTATCTGGTACGCCACACCCGTCGGCTGATGCAGCCGGCCGAGCCCGATCTTGTTTAAAAGAAATATTATCCATGCTTCGCGTGCCGCCGCGGAAGTTGTGAACTCCCCTGCCTCACTGTTAACGACGTTGACGATGTTGTCGTAAAAACTTCCGATAACCACTTTTTCCAGCATTCCTTCTTTTCGCACCAGTTCAAGAACGTCTCGCGCGAAAGCGGTGGAGTTTACCTTTATGTCAATGTTGAAATACATATCCGGTAAACTTTTAAAGACTTCTTTTAACGTGCCGATGGTCACACCGGTTCCGCGAAGTTCCGGCTTGCCGCCGGCGTCCTTCATAAAGTTGTAGGCAAAATCCAAAGACTTCAACTCTTCAAGCGTCTTGTCGGCTACCGCTCCTTTTCCGTTGCTGACCCTGTCAACAACTTCATCGTGGATGACGACGATTTCGCCGTCTTTGGTCTGCCTTACGTCTATCTCCATTACGTCGACGCCGATCCGCGCGGCATGCTCGAAGGCGTAAAGCGTGTTTTCGGGCCACAACGCCATCCCGCCGCGATGCGCCATTACAATGGGTCTTTTCGCGTTGGGAAACGGTTTCACGCTTATCGGCTCCACCATACGTATCCGTATAACGGCCGCCACAGCTGCCAGCGCAAAAATAACGGCGACGGTTAAAGTCGCCGACTGTAACGAAAATCCACCGGAATTCATTTCGTTAGTCTACCACCACCTTGCAGGTGGAGGCATTATGCCGGCGCTAACGCAAACTGCCATTATGCAACCAGCTTGGGCCGCTGGTTCAAACTTGTAGTTTGAACCATAACGTTTCAATGTGGCTTTCAGACGGGATACAAATCAAAACGGTGTGGTTCAGTCTGCAAGACTGAACCAGCGCCAGATGCACGGGAGGCGATTACGGCAAAGCCGTGAAATTATATTTACAGTTAGTTAACGAGTGGCTGTTTGCATTTGCGCCAGCTAATTGCTGCTACTTGCAAAGTAATGGCGCGCCCGGCGTGATTCGAACACGCGACCTTCTGAGTCGGAGTCAGACACTCTATCCAGCTGAGCTACGGGCGCCGGGTACAGATTACCAGAGAGTGGTTATTCGACAAAAGGTTTTAGCGTCCGCCACAGTTCCTTTTTTCCCTTACCCTTAACCGAAGAGTATAGTATCGGCTTTTTTCCCAGAAGTTTTTCTATCAACTTTGCCGAGGCGGCGCATTTTGAATTTGAAATTTTGTCGCACTTGTTCGCAACGATAATATGTTGCAGTTCGCCTGCCTTTAACCAGTCGACCAGCTGAAGTTCGAGTTCGTCGGGTTTTCGTCTTATATCGACAATATGGACAAGGACCCGCAGAGTGGTCCGCTGGGTCAGATATTGTTCCACCATCGCCTTCCAACCTGCCACCTCTTTTTTATCCCCTTTGGCGAATCCGTAACCCGGCAGGTCCGTGAAGATGAATTTTGTGTTAATTTCAAAAAAGTTGATGGAGCGTGTTTTGCCAGGCGACGAGCTGGTTTTTACGAGCCTTTTCTGCCCCAGCAGGGAGTTTATGACGGACGATTTACCGACGTTGGATTTACCGACAAAAGCCGTCTCCGGTTTTTTTCTTCTCGGCCAGTCCCGCTTTTGATAGGCGCTTTTAAGGAATTCGGCAGAAGTAATCTTCATAGCCGGATTGCCGCTAAAATAGCGGGTTTATAACCAATCCGCTTATCAGTTTCGGATAAAAGTACGTCGATTTTTGCGGCATTGTGAGACCAGCCTCTGCGACATCGCGCATCTGCTCCACTGGTGTTGAGTTAAGAAAGAAAGCAAGCTGCGAACTGCCGCTGTCGACCCGTGCCGCGGCCTCTGCTACGTCAATGGTATAAGAGACGTTCGATTGCGCCGCAAGCTCCTTTGCGCCGATGCCGAGTATAGGTTCCAGCAGACGCCCATGCAGCACTCCAACGTCAAGCTTATCAAGAACGGAGACTTCCTTTTTAGGCTTGTATGTCAAGAGTGAGTAATTACCGTTGCCGGAGTAGAGTCCGAACACATGACCGTTCGCGTTTTTCATGCGGGACACAATCGCCTGTTCCGTACTCTCGTTTCTCTGTCCGTTCGCGGAGGGTAGTTTTTCAATATCAAAATCGTTTTTCATATTTTTAAAAAACGATTCCAGGTTCAGGCCCCGTACGTTATGTATTACCCTGTGTGTCGGAAACACGGTGAGTCCTTCCGATTCCGTATTGGTAAAATACATCATTACGTACTTCAAGTCTTCCGGCGTTTTTGTACCGCTGGAATTTTCCCTAAGGTAATTAAGGGCGGTCTCGTAGCGGTGATGGCCGTCCGCGATAAGGATGTTTTTGTTTTGCATTATATCCGACAGGCTTTTAATCCATTCCTCGTCCGTAACCGCCCATATCCGGTGCAGGATTGAATCTTCGGTGACCGCCTCCATATCCGGCGGATTTTTTGTTATTTCGCTTAAAAGGCGTTCGGTAACTTTTTCCTTCTCGGTGTAGATCCCAAAAATCTGGCTGAAGTTGCATTTGCATGCGCGCGTAAGATTAAGGCGGTCTGTTTTTGGTCCGGATAGTGTTTTTTCATGCGGATGAACCGAGCCGCCGAACTCTTCCAGTCTTTTTCTGGCGATAAAACCGACCCTTGTTTTTTTCTCCCCAAACACGTCGAACGTCTGCGCGTAGACGTATATCGCCGGTTTTCCCTCGCGCACGAGGATGGAATTCGCAATCCATTCGTTAAGGGTTGCCGCGGCGCGGCTGTACCGGTTCTCTTGTTCATTATCGTCAGGCAATTTTTTTCCGAGTATTAAGCGGACAATGTTGTATTCGCTTTTTTTGTAGAGGTTTTCCTGCATGTCTGGCTTTATGACGTCGTATGGCGGCGCAAGCAGGTTTTCAAGAGGGCCCGCCGCCGCGTCGTATCGCAAGCCTCTTAGCGGTGTAATGTTGGGTTCTGTAAACGTACTCATCTGCTTTTTATATCATGATATCCGGTTACGGGGTGGTTATTCGCAAATCAATATTCATATCCGCGAGCCGTTTCAAGCTTTTCCCCGCATCATCGCTCCGATCGAATGCCCCAAGATAGACCGTATAGCGAGCTTCCCCGTCTTTATTAAGCGTTTCGATTATGTATGGGGAAAGTCCCGCCTTTCTCAGTTTTTTCTCTTCTCCAATTGCCGTATCGTGGCTGTTGTATGTCGAGACTTCCAGAGCGAACGGAAGTTTTAAAACTTTTATGTACGGTTCTCCCGCTTCCTTTAATTTTTTTGCAAGGTTGGCGGCCTGTGTCCTCCCCGACAGTCTGCCTACCATGAGGCGGTACCACTTGATGCCGTCAGTGCGGTAGCTGGACGCCTCGAAGGCACGGAATCCGAGCAGCCGCAGTCTCTCTACACGCGAACGGGTAGTGGCCATTCCCTGATAGGAGGCAAGGAAAACCGTCCAGCCATGCCTGCCGGATGAGGCCCGTTTGGGCGTAAAATCCTCGTATCCTATTTTCAGGCCCCTCGTGGTCGGTATGAGTGACATCCGCTTCAGGCCGACAGATGCGTAGTTGTCGGACTTAAACCATTGTGTGAAATACAGCGTTAGGAGAGGCCCGCTGCGCACGATATTGATGTTTTCAAAAAGCAGTTTTATGTTTACATGGTTATTATTGAAATTATTTCTTGCTTTAATAAAGTCCGATTTGCCTCTGCCGCGCCTGTCCCTGAAGCTGGCGGAGTAACTGTCCGCCAAAGCGTTCATGTCCTTTGCCATCCATTGCCGCTTCCAATTATCCAGGAAGGAGTATATTTCCTGCGCGGACGCCTGGCTGTCGAGAGGCATTTCGACAGGTATGGGAGCTTTGCGATTGCGCGCTTTTAGCAGCGCCTCATGCCTTGCGACAAGCGCGGTTGTATCGAACTCGGTGAGTCCGGACGCGACTTCGTTTACTTTGTCGTAGTTAAGCTTCACGTCCGCCCTCAGCATATGGATGTTGCCACCGATAAACGCCGACCTGTTTTCCAGGTAGATGGCTACCGCCACCTTAGCCAGGTCTTTCTGTTTTACGCCGAGTTTCTTGGCTATGAGGTAAAGGCTCTCCCTTTTTTGGACCTTGTGCCGGTTCTTTGCCGGATCAGGACTTACCTTGATGAATTCAGAGCGTCGAACTTGAGGCTTCTCAGCTTCCTTGGCGGGCGGCAAAGCTTCTTCTATTTTCTCTTCTTTTATAATCGGCTCAGCGGTTACCGGCTCCTCGATTTTCTCTGCGACTATCTGCGGTTCTATTACCGGTTTTTCGATTTTCTCCACGATTACCGGCGCAACCGGCTCCTCTTTTGGCGGCTCTGTTTCAACCGGTTTTGGAATAGACTTTTTTAAACGCTCCGTACCCGCCGGCAACCGTTCCTTTTTTACAACTGATGGCTTGAAGTCGGTTTTCTTTGGTTCGGGTTTCGGTTCCGGCGGCTTAATCTCCTCCTCCTTTAGTTCCGCCAGACCCGCCACTTCTTCCTTTGCCTTTTCCTTTTTCGGCAGTTCAAGTGTAAGGCTCTTGCGGAAATCCACCGCCAGCAGATAGTTTTCCAGCACCGTTCCGCCTCCCGCCGATGCGCGGATAATAAGATTGAACGACGGTTTTTGGATCGGCACCGGTGAACTGACGATAATAATTCTTTCGGACGGCTTTTTCGGATTGGGGGCGATTACGAGCTCGAGTTTGTCTATGAGGTCTGGTCTTGGCAGCTGCATAAGTTCGTAATCGCTTTTCCTGCCGACCTCGACTTTCACTTCTTTCTCCTCCTCACCCAGCAATACCGGTATTACGGCGGTGAACTTTTTATGAAAGGCCGACTTTACGTCTATGTCCCCCAGGCCCAAAGACCAGGAGAGTGAGGGCGTCATCGCAAACACTATAAAAAGCAAGATCGAACGCAATTGCAATCTGTAATCTATATTCAAAGTTATTCCACCGCCGAAACGGGTCTATTCGTTATATTAATAATCATTAAACCGGCCTCTTATTATATAGATGCGCTGCCTTTTGCCAACCATAATAAACCGGACTGAACCCGTCTGTTCCGGCGGAGCGATATATATGGAAACATGGCGCCTATTGTGGTTATTATTGCCTGAATGGCTCGTCGAGACGGCTACTTTATCGTTTTGCTGTTTGCACTAACGCTAGCGGCATACGCGAATTCCTTTCATGCGCCTTTTATACTGGACGACATCCATACGATTGTGCGCAATTTCGGCCTGCGCGACCTGTCCGACCTTGTCTCTGTGTTTACATACGATTACGCTGGCAGGCCGTTTTTGTTCCTCACCTTCGCCCTTAATTTTGCCGTGGGTGAGTTGAACCCGTTCGGCTACCACGTTGTGAATTTTGCGCTTCATTTTGGCAGTTCAATTCTGGTGTACTTCATCATCCAGGATTTATTTAAAAGGGCGGGCGTAATAAGCGCGGGGTATGCCGCGTTCGGCTCTTTGCTTTTCGCACTGCATCCGCTTAACGTGGAGACTGTAACCTACCTCTCGTCACGCTCATCGGGATTGTGTACATTCCTATATCTGCTCTCGTTTCATATTGCGGTAAAGTCCGGCCATAAGCGATGGTACCATTACACTCTTGCGATAGCCGCTTTTATACTCGCGCTTTTTACGAAGGAACTCGCCGTAACTTTGCCTTTAATTCTTACACTTTTCATTTTTCAGTTCGAGGGGATGCCGGGGCTTGCAAAAAACAGACGCCTTTTGGTTTTCTTCTGGATGATTCTGCCTCTCTTTTTTCTATACAGGACAGTGGCACTTGGCAATCCGATTGAAGCGCCCGATCTTGAACCGATAAACAGGCCGCACTTGATGACATATTTTTTAACGCAGCTGGACGTTGTCGGCACGCGGTACCTCCCGCGGCTGTTTTTTCCTGTAAACCTGCTGTTCGACGCGGGCGTTCTTTTTAAGAAAAGTATTTTCGACCCGCGTGTATTAACCGGCGGATTTGTGCTTGGGGCGCTTTTTGCTTACGCGGTAAAAAGTTTTCGCTCAAACCCTCCACTGTCGTTCGGGATTTTGTGGTTTTTTATTACGCTATCCGTAACGTCGTCGTTTATTCCGATACTAGACCCTTACGTTGAGCATCGGCTTTACATTGCCCTGCCCGGTTTTTGCCTCGCGATTTCGGCCGTGGCGCAAAAAATTATCGCAAGATATCCCGGCGCGCTAAAGGGAGCCGTTACCGCCGCCGCTGTAGTTATCGTTATTTTCGGATCGCTCACTTACGC
>JBHHVT010000044.1:0-12722 GCA_046754425.1 Nitrospinota bacterium
ACTCTTTTCCTGTTCTTTGTTGAATGCGCCGCCGGTTTCAGGTTATGCAGTTTCATCTTCCACCACTTCCAATTTTGTCTGACGCATATTTTTTACCGCTTCCGGGCTTCGCAGACTGACAAGGGCCGACATCGTCGCCTGTATCACGTTGTGAGGGTTGCTCGACCCTATCGATTTGGTGAGAATATCTTTTACTCCGAGCGATTCCATTATGGCCCGCACCGGACCGCCCGCTATGACTCCCGTGCCCCGCGATACGTGTCCGGCGCCGAAACGTCCGTCAACCTCGTGCGGAATGGTGCCGTTAACCAGGACTATCTTCTTCAATGTCTTTTTCCCGGCGGCGATGGCTTTCCGTATCGCCTCCGGCACCTCGGACGCCTTGCCGAAACCAACGCCGACCTTGCCCATCCTGTCGCCTACCACGACAAGCGCGCTGAAGCTGAACCTTCGTCCGCCTTTTACGACCTTTGCCACCCTGTTAATGAAAATTACTTTTTCAGCCAGCTCATGACCCGTCTCCGGGTCTTTCGCTGCCTGCGGTCTTTCAAATTTTGATGCCATTTTCCCTCACGCTTTCCGCCACCTGCTTTACCCTGCCGTGATATACGTAACCGTTCCTGTCAAACACCATATTCGTAATTCCCTTTTCCTTTGCGCGTTCCGCGAAAATAACGGCTGCCTGTTTTGCCATTTCCATATTGTTACCTTTAACTTTTTCACTTAGCTGCTTTTCGATGCTGGTCACAAAAACCAGCGTGCGGCCCGTCAAATCGTCAATTGCCTGAAGTACTAAATGCCTGTTGCTCCTGAAAACGGTAAGTCTCGGCCTTTCGCCGGTTCCACTCACCTTTTTCCGTATCCGGGTCTTTCTCTTTTTTCTGGTAATCTCAGTAGCCGCGCTCATATCCCGCTCCCCTATTTACCGGCCGCGACCGATTTACCGGCCTTCCGCCGGACGTATTCGCCTTCATAGCGGATGCCTTTGCCCTTGTACGGCTCCACTTTCCTATGGGTTCTGATGTTTGCCGCAACCTGGCCCACCAAAGCCTTATCTATACCCTTTACGGTAATATCCGTCATTTGTTTACCAACCTCGAAGGTAATTCCTTCGGGGGCTTCCATTTCCACAGGATGGGAATACCCCAATGAGAGCGTAAGTTTTTTTCCCTGAAGCTGGGCCCTGTATCCCACGCCCGTTATCAAAAGTCTTTTCGTAAACCCTTTGGAAACGCCTTCAACCATGTTGGCTATAAGAGCTCTTGCCAGTCCGTGCATGGCCCTGTTAGCTCTCTGGTCGTTTGGCCGCTCAACAATGATTTTGCCGTCCTCAACTTTTGCGCTGATTTTCCCCGGCAGTGCCCCTGTCAGAACCCCGTTCGGACCTTTCACCTCCAGTTTGCCGCCGCTAATCCGCACAGTAACAGACTGCGGAACTTCAATCGGTTTTTTTCCTACCCTTGACATGATTACCAGACGTAACAGAGGACTTCGCCGCCTGAGTTGGCTTCGCGGGCGGCGGCGTCGGTTAATATCCCGCGGTTGGTCGATACGATGGCTATACCCATGCCGCGAAGGACGCTCGGCAGCTCCTTGGCCGGCAGGTGCACCCTTCTACCGGGCTTGCTTATACGCTTGATGCCCAATATCGCGTTCTTTTTCGGGCCTATGTATTTGAGATAAATCATTATAGTTCCCTGCTTTTGGTCCTTAATAACCTTGAAGTTATTAATGTACCCCTCTTCCTTAAGAATTTCCGTTATTCGCATCTTTTCCTTGGAAGCGGGGATCGTAACGCGTTCATGGCCAGCCATAATCCCATTGCGAATTATGGTAAGAAAGTCGGCTATCGGATCGGTTATCATAATTTCCTTTTTACCAGCTTGATTTTGTCACGCCGGGAATCATTCCCTCGAGCGCAAGTTTCCTAAAACATATCCTGCACATATCGAATTTCCTCAAATAGCCCCTCGGGCGTCCGCAGAGAGGACATCGATTATATCCGCGCGTGGAAAACTTTGGTTCCTTTTTTGCCTTCGCTATTAGAGCTTTTTTTGCCAACTGATTCCCCTTCTTAATTCTTGAACGGTAAACCGATGGCGGTTAAAAGAGCCCTGCCGTCGGAGTCGGTTTTGGCGGTTGTTACAATTGTTATATTCATCCCCTTGACCGTCTGAACTTTTTCGTACTCCACTTCGGGGAAAATCAGCTGTTCCTTTATTCCTATGTTGTAATTTCCCCTGCCGTCGAAGGCCTTTGTGGAGAGCCCCCTGAAATCGCGCACGCGGGGCAGCGCCGCGGTGATAAGTCTCAGCAAAAAATCGTACATCCGCTCACTGCGCAAAGTAACCATTACGCCGATGGGGACGCCTTTTCTCAGCTTGTATGTGGAGATCGCCTTTTTGGCCTTTTTAACCACCGGTTTTTGTCCGCTCACGCGCGTAAGTGTATATACCCCCATCTCGATAAGTTTGGCGTTTGTAACCGCTTCGCCAAGCCCCATGTTCAAAACTACTTTTTCAAGCATGGGCGCCTGGTTGCTGTTTTTCAGCTCCAGCTCTTTTACCAGCGCCGGCACGATTTCTTTTATATACTTTTCTTTTAAAGCGTTCATCGTTATCCCATCTATGCCGTATCGACCACTTCTCCGCACGACCGGCAGAAGCGTACCCGCTTGCCGTCCTCCAGCACTTTCTTGCCGAGCCGGACGGCCTTATCGCACTTCAGGCAGACTACCATTACCTTACAGACCGGTATACTACTCTCTTTTTCGATTATCCCGCCCTGCCTCGTCTGGGGATTCGGCTTCTGGTGTCGTTTTATCACATTGACTTTTTCGACAAGGAGGGACCCGTCTTTCGGGTGGACCGTAAGAACCTTTCCCCTTCGCCCCTTGTCCTTGCCGGAAACAATCTGAACCATGTCGTCCTTTTTCACCTTCAGGCCGGTCACAGTACCTCCGGGGCCAGGGAGACTATCTTCATAAAACGCTTTGCCCTTAGTTCGCGCGATACCGGTCCGAAAATACGAGTTCCAACCGGTTCGTTGGCGTCGTTTATGAGAACAGCCGCATTATTATCGAATTTAATGTAGGAGCCATTTGAGCGTCCGAATTCTTTTTTGGTCCGCACCACTACCGCCTTTTTAACCTCGCCTTTTTTTACGCCCGAGTTAGGCGCGGCGGATTTTACCGCGACCTTTATGATATCGCCCACTCTTGCATACCTCCTTGTGGAGCCACCGAGAACCTTAATGCACTGAATCATTTTTGCGCCGGAATTATCCGCGACTTCCATTACAGTCCGCAGTTGAATCATCTCAGCCCTCAGCCTTCGCCAGAACGGCAACGATTTTCCAGCGCTTTGTTTTGCTCAGCGGCCGGGTTTCCACCATTTCCACCTTGTCGCCGACGCTGCATTGGTTTTCAGGGTCGTGCGCCACATACTTTTTTGTTCTCTTAACGTATTTCTTGAAAACAGGATGAGGCGTCCTGCGTACCGTTTTCACGACCACGCTTTTATCCATTTTACTGCTGACTACTTCGCCGATGCGAACTTTTCTACCTGGACTTTTCGACATCTTTTGATTTCTTTCTCTGGTTCATTGTCGTTAATATCCGCGCTATATCCCGCCTGACGAATCTCACCTTGGCCTGATTCTCAAGCTGTTGAGTCGTCAACTGAAACCTGTTGTTCAAATATTCTTTCCTTAGCTCTTCCAGCTTCAGGCTCAACTCCTCGTCAGTAAGCTCCCTGAATTCCGCCGCCTTCATGACAGACAGCCTCTTTTGTTCTTGTCGAGTATTCTTGTTTTAAGCGGCAGTTTCATTGCCGCCAGCCGCAGCGCCTCCATGGCAACCTCGCTGGTTACGCCGTCCATCTCGAAAAGTATCCGCCCCTGTTTCACCTTGGCCACCCACTGCTCCGGCGATCCCTTACCTTTCCCCATTCGGACTTCGGCCGGCTTTTTCGTAATCGGCTTATCGGGAAAAACCCTTATCCATACTTTGCCGCCGCGTTTTGCATGACGCGTCATTGCCACGCGGCCTGCCTCTATCTGCCTGTCTGTGATCCAGCCCGGATCAAGCGACTGCAGGGCGTACGTGCCGAAGCTGATTGTTGAGCCACGCCACGCGATGCCTCCGGTGCGGCCCTTTTGCCTTTTCCTGTACTTTACTTTTTTCGGACTAAGCATTTAATCTACTTTGAAACAGTTTTTTTATTATCATTATTGTTTTCCTGCGGCTTTTCGCCGTCACCCAGCGAGCGGCGGTGTTTTATTATTTCACCGTGGAAAATCCAGACCTTAACACCGATTATTCCGAACGTAGTTTTTGCTTCGGCGAACCCGTACTGTATATCGGCACGAAGTGTGTGAAGCGGCACGCGTCCCTCGCGGTACCACTCGGATCGCGCTATCTCTCCACCGCCCAGCCTGCCGGCACAATTTATCCGAATACCCTTCGCGCCGAACCTCATTGCCATTCCGATAGTCCTTTTCATCGCCCTCCGGAACGCAATCCGTCTCTCGAGCTGGAGGGCTATGTTTTCCGATACAAGCTGGGCGTCTATTTCCGGACGTCTTATCTCCCGAATGTTAAGCGATATCTCAATGGAGCCGCCCAGCATCTTTTGCAGTTTTTCTTTCATTGCGTCAACCTCGACGCCTTTTTTGCCGATGATTATGCCGGGACGCGCCGTGTAGATGTTAATCTTCGCCTGTTTTGAACGGCGCTCTATTTCGACCTTGGAAATACCCGCGTGGTAGAGTTGCTTCTTAAGAAGTTTCCTGATGGCAAGATCTTCATGAAGCAATTTCGCGTAGTCGGCTTCCGCGTACCAGGCCGACATCCAGGGTTTTACAATTCCGAGACGCAGACCAATGGGATTAGTTTTCTGACCCAACTTTACGAGTCCTTTCCTTTGGAAGGTTTCACCTCTTTTTTGGCTGTCGCCTTCTTTGTAGCCTTTTTCGTTTCGGCAGTCTTTGCCGGTTTTTTTTCACTCTTTTTCGCCGCGGGAACTTTTGCCGTTTTAGCTTTTGCCTTTGCTTTCGGCTTTGCGTTCTTGTCTTCCACCGCTTTTTTTGCCGCCGCTTTTTTCGTTTTAGGTTTTTCCGTTTCCTTTAAGACAACGGTAACGTGGCTGAACGGTTTGTGAAGTATATCCACCCTGCCCCTCGCCCTGGGAAGCTGACGTTTCATGACCGGCCCTTTATTGACATATATTTGCTCGATTCTCATCTCTTCGGGGTCGGGCACATTTTTAACTTCGGCGTTGCTCTTCGCGCTCATAATCAATTTTTCAATCACCCTTGCCGTCGCCTTGTGAGTAAAGCGCAGGACGTTAAGCGCGCTGTTCACCTTTTTTCCGCGCACCATGTCCGCTACCAGGCGCGCTTTTTGCGGCGACATCCTGGCGTACCTTACTTTTGCGGCAGCTTCCATAAAGTCCCCAGATTTATTTTAAACGTCTATTTCTAAATGCCTAATTGCAATAAAGTGGGTAAGTCTATTGATACGCCGCACAGATGTCAACCCTTTTTGTACCAGTTGCACGGAAGGCGGCTTACGGGCGTTAATTCCAACAACCATGCTTTAATCATGCGCATCTTTGCTCTGGCGGCTCTACCGCATAATATTTGCCCGCACGGCGGGCCACCTGTTAAAGTTTCAGTATAGATGATTGTTATAACAACTCACGTAAACGCCGATTTTGACTGCCTCGCCTCGATGGCGGCCGCGCTCAAGCTTTACCCGGGAGCGCTCCTGATTTTTCCCGGCTCTCAGGAAAAAAACGTACGCAACTTTTTAGAAAAAACCGGTTACAGTCTGCCGATAAGGCGGCTCAAGAACATCGATACCAAAAAAATTACTAAGCTCGTTATTGTCGATTGCAGAAGCAGGGAACGTATCGGAAGCATGAATGAAGTTTGCGACCGCCCCGGCGTAACGCTGGTGGTTTACGACCACCACCCCGATTCGTCAGGCGACCTGAAATCCAGGCTCGGACGAATCGAGCAAAGAGGTTCAACGACAACACTCATGATGGAAATCCTCCAGGAAAAAGGAATTGATATCCGGCCAGAAGAAGCTACGCTTTTCATGCTGGGGATATACGAAGATACCGGCTCGCTCACTTTTTCCTCAACCTGCACGGCAGATTTTCAGGCGGCGGCGTGGCTTTTGGAACGCGGGGCGAACCTCAACATCGTGTCCGATTTTTTGCATCGCAATCTCAACGCGGAACAGATCGCGCTACTCCACGAACTCGTAAACAGGCTGGAGATACATATGATAAACGGCGTTGAAGTTGCCCTTGCCGTTGGAAGCAGCGGCAGGTACGTAGGCGACCTTGCGATGGTGGCTCACGCCTTAAAGGATATGGAAAACCTGTCCGCTCTTTTCGTAATAGTTGAGATGGAAGGTCGGCTTAGTCTTGTTGCCAGAAGCAGAATAGCCGCCGTCGATGCGGGCCTGGTCGCATCGCGCTTCGGCGGGGGCGGTCACCAGACGGCGGCGTCCGCAACCATACGAAATATGCTCCTCGACGAGGCGCAGGAGGCGCTGATAAAAGAGCTGAAAAAAACCATACCGCCCGCACCCACCGCCGAAAAAATGATGATTACACCCGTTATTTCGGCGGATAAAAACGACAAACTGGAAACGGTCGAAGAGCTGTTGACCCGGCACCAAATCAGCGCCATGCCTGTAATGGACGGAGGAGAAGTTGCCGGGCTCATCACGCTGCAGATTGTAAAAAAGGCGCTTTACCATAAACTGGCTAAGGAAAAAACAGCCGACTACATGCTCACTGAGTTCACCTCTGTAAAGAGTGACGCATCGTCGGAAACGATAAAGGAGATAACGATTAACCAAAGACAGAAGATAGTCCCTGTAGTAGATGCCTATAACCGTCTTCTGGGAATAATAAGCCGTGTCGACGTTATGCGCGCAATGTACAGCGGCATTCTTAAAAGCCCGGCAAGCATGCTTCAGCCGGAGAGAAAAATACGGCGGCCTGTTTCGCGTAATGTGGAGTCGCTCCTAAAAGAGACGCTGTCAGCTGAAATCATCACGCTGCTGGACAGGGTGGCGGAATGCGCGAGTGAATGCGGATACAGTTCTTACGCGGTGGGAGGCTTCGTCCGCGACCTGCTTATGAGGCGGAAAAACTTCGATCTGGACGTTGTTATCGAGGGAGACGGCATAGAGTTCGCCAACCGTTTCACGGCAAAGTACGGCGGGAAGGTAAAGGCGCACAAAAAGTTCAAGACCGCGGTAATGGTTCTGGGCCATCATCGAAAAATAGACGTAGCCACGGCCCGCACCGAGTATTACTCCGAACCGGCCGCTCTGCCCGTAGTAGAAATGAGCTCCATAAAAAACGATCTCTATAGGCGCGACTTTACCGTAAACGCGCTGGCCATCAAGCTCAACGGTACGGATAAAAACCACCTCATAGACTTTTTCGGCGGTCAACAGGATCTAAAGGACTCGATACTGCGCGTTCTGCATAATCTCAGTTTTGTAGAGGATCCGACCCGCGTATTGAGAGCGGTCCGTTTCGAGCAGCGATTTAGCTTTCACATCGGAAGTCAGACGGAAAAACTGTTGAAACTTGCGGCCGAAAAGGATCTGTTGGGCCGCGTATCAGGCGCTCGCCTTTTCGGCGAACTTAAACTTATCTTCAAGGAAGAGCGCCCGACAAAAGCTATGAAGCGGATGGAAGAGCTGAAACTTTGGAGATTCATCCACCCGAAATTGAGGTACAACGCAACGGCTCACAGGCTGTGCACACACGCCGAAGAGGCGATTGCATGGCACCATCTTACATTTGATTCGGAAAAACTGCGCGAATGGTTCGTATACGTACTTTGCCTTTCAACGTTTTTAAACGCGAGGCAGACGATGGAACTGGCCCGCAAACTGGGGTTTTCGGAGAAGCCTGCGCATAGGCTGACGGAGGAACGAAGGCAGGTGGTTGAAAAAAGCGCTACGCTTGGAAACCTTACGCTGAAATCTCCGGTGGAAATATACGAAACGCTGAATGACAGACCGGCGGAGTCCCTGCTTGCAATCATGGCGGCGTCCGCGGGGCGCAAGGAGAAAAGGATAGTTGCGGAATACATGGGAATACTGCGGTACGTTACGACCAAAGTAAACGGAAACGACCTGATTAGCGCCGGTCTGGAACGCGGGCCGCTCATGGGCCGCGTGATGCGCGCACTGCAAAGGGAAAACCTGAAAAAGGCACTGCCGACAAAAGAAGATGAAATAAGATTTGCAAAAAACTTCTATCGCGTCTTAAAGGAAAACAGAGGCCTAAAGACGGATGCGGAAAACGCCGAATTGGAGTTATCGGAAAAACAGTGATAAATAAACTCCATGCCATCCTTTTCCTTGCCATAGCTGTCACGCTTTTTGCGACGCCGCTCCACGCGGTGGAAGCCGCATCGAAAAAGGGGGAAACCGAGTTCGGTTTTTACATGGAGTTTTCATACTTCAACGACCGCGGCCGGGCTTGGACAGGCTCTGAAGCCTCCTTTTCGACTCGACTGAAAGCGGATTTAAAACACCATCTTTACGACGACATACTTCTGCGCGCAAAAGCGGTATGGTCGCCTTCGGTAAACAGGCATACAATCGGTGGTGACAGTTTCGATAAAAGGGAGGCGAGGCCCGAAGACGTTTATATGCAGTTCAACGGACTTATGGGACACCCCATCGAACTGAGAATGGGATCGGTAAAAGTGCCGTTCGGTCATTTCGATTTCATGTCATTCGAAGAGCGCAACCGGCCGATAGGATTTTCGCGCACAAGGGAGTGGGACTACGGACTGCGGATGGATACTGTTATAAACAAGCACTCCGTTTCATTTGCCGTAATCAACGGCGATGGAATCGACGGTACTGACGCAAACAGCGCGAAGTCGGTCGCGATTCGCGTTGCGTATCCGGCGGGAAAAGAAGAAAGCGCCTACCCGAAAACGCTGGAAATTACCGATTATCCCAATCCGCTAAACAGCAACCCGTCCGGAGGTTTTCTGTGGCAAACCGGAGTTTCCGCATACGTCGGTAACAGATATTCGACCCCGATAAAGATAAAAAACAGCCACTACGGCTTTGATTTCAAAGTAGACTATTCAATTATCTCACTGAAAGGGCAATACAGCTTTCTGGAAGGCGGTTTTACCAATTCCGGGGTTGTGCTGTCGCCGGAAGAACTGAGCCGCGCCGTAACCGATACATATCCCAGGGGATACTCGGGGGCAATGGAACTGGCGGTCGGCCTGAATTCCAAAACTGTTATTACGGTTATGGCGGAGAAGTACGACCCGGATTCGGATTCCGATAACAGCGGCGCGCAGAAAACCAAAACACGCCTGGTAATCGGAGCCAGGTACGAATACAGAAAAGATGTATCGATGGCGATTTTCTATACCTACAACGACGATCCGGGATATCTGTATGTTGCCGAGAATACCGGCAGGGGAAACGACGTTTATATGCTCGGTGTCGCTGCCCGGTTTTAGCTCGTTAACACGACACACAACAAGCGGTAGATTTGCCCATGCGGTGGTTGTATTGCTACAGCTGGTTAATATTTACAGTTTGAACCGCACCGTTTGAGGGTTGAATAACGGCAAAAAGCGTAAATCGAAACGGTCAGGTTCAGTCTACAAGAATCAGCCAGCATCGTAGTTACACCGCGGCGCCCTGCATCAGCGCCAGCATAGTGCCGCCACCCGCAAGGCGGGTTAGACCGTGAGTTGGGCGACGCTTTTCCTTACGCCGTCGGCGGAATTATTGAGAAGCGCTTTTTCCTCATCGGTCAGCTCCAACTCCAGTATCTTTTCCACACCGTCGGCGCCAAGCACGCAAGGAACGCCCATGAATATGCCGTCCAGCCCGTACTCGCCATCCAGATACGCGGGGCAGGATACTACCCGTTTTTTATCCCGCACAATCGCTTCCACCATCTGCGCGATGGAGGATCCGGGGGCGTAGTAAGCACTGCCCGTTTTGAGGTACTTTACGATTTCACCGCCGCCCTTTCGGGTACGATCCACCATATCGTCGATCCTTTCTTTCGGTATCAACTCCGAGATGGGGATCCCCGCAACGCTCGAATGGCTCGGCAGCGGAACCATATCGTTGCCGTGAAGGCCCATTACCATTGCGCTTACATCCAAATTACTGACGCCCAACTCCAGCGAGATAAAATGGCGGAAACGGGTCGCGTCAAGGACGCCCGCCATGCCTATTATTTTATTCTTGGGAAGATTCGAGTACTTCCTCGCGACCCATGTCATGGTATCAACCGGGTTTGTAACAACTATCATGAAACAGTTCGGCGAATGCTCGATGATCTTTTCGGTAACCTCCTTGACGATTCCAGCGTTGGTATCGCGCAAATCCTCGCGTGTCATTCCCGGCTTGCGCGGCAGGCCGGCGGTAATTACAACGATGTCGGAGTCCTTGGTGTCCGCGTAATCGTTCGTACCTGTTACCTGCATATCGAAACTTTCCAGCGGCGCGGATTCCATCATATCCAGCGCCTTTCCCTGCGGAATGCCTTCCACAATATCTATCAGCACGACGTTGCCGAGTTTTTTGTAAGCGCATAGCTGCGCCGCGGTCGCGCCGACATGTCCGGCACCAACTATCGTTATCTTGTTTCTGCTGACCTGCATGACTGGCCCCTTCTCGTTAGACGGTCGAATAAACTACCGCTTTTTTAAGTTATATGCTCTGACGAGCGTATCCGAGTTTACCACCCGCCTTGACTACGTCTTTATCTCTCTCGGCAAGATCATGGCTTACCGATATATTGACGCCTTTTGTTTCATTTACCAGCGTCAACTCGTCCGGCACAAGTGACTGCGTTTCCAGCGTAAGCTTGTCGCCCTGGTCGATTTTATCGTAATCCGCCTCGTTCACGAATGTTAGCGGCAGTATTCCGAAGTTAACCAGGTTGGCGCGGTGTATCCTTGCGAACGATTTTACTATTACCGCCTTTACACCGAGGTACATGGGCGCAAGCGCCGCGTGTTCGCGCGACGAACCCTGGCCGTAGTTCTGGCCCCCGGTTATAAATCCGCCGCCCGCCGCTTTGGCGCGCTCCGGGAAAGTGGCGTCAACGCTTTCAAATACGAATTTGGATATCTCCGGCACGTTGGAGCGCAGCGGCAGTATCCTCGCGCCCGCAGGCATGATGTGGTCTGTCGTTATGTTGTCGCCTGTTTTCAGCAGGAGCTCGCCGGTAACCGTACTTTCCAACCCTTCCTTTACCGGCAGCGGCTGGATGTTCGGCCCGCGCACGACCTCCACCTTTTTTCTGGTCGGCTTGATAATCATGTTGTCGTTCACAAGAAAAGTCTTCGGCATTTTCACTTTGGGCGGTCTGCTGCCAAGTTTTCGCGGGTCGGTAATCGTCCCCTTTAACGCGCAGGCCGCCGCCGTTTCCGGGGAGGCAAGGTAAACTTGCGCGCTCTTTGTGCCCGAGCGTCCCATGAAGTTACGGTTAAACGTCCTTACCGAAACGCCGTCCGTGTTTGGCGCGAATCCCATACCGATGCACGGTCCGCACGCGGATTCCAGTATCCTCGCGCCCGCGTCGATGAGCTGGGTCATCGCGCCTTCCTTGGAAATCATGTCGAAGACCTGCTTGGAGCCCGGCGATATTCCGACGGACAGTCCCGGATTGATCGTCTTTCCTTTAAAGATGGACGCTACGGTCATCATGTCGCGGTAAGACGAATTGGTGCAGGAGCCTATCGCCACCTGGCTCACTTTTGTCCCCTTGAGTTTTCTCACCTCAATAATGTTATCAGGCATGTGAGGCTGGGCCATGAGCGGCTCCAGCTTTGAAAGGTCTATCACTATCTGCTCGTCGTAAGAAGCATCGTCATCCGCGCCGGCCTGTTTATAACTCTTGCCTCTTTTTTGAGCGACGAGGAACTTCTTCGTAACGTCGTCCGATGGAAATATCGAAGTGGTTGCGCCAAGCTCGGCTCCCATGTTAGTGATCGTCGAGCGTTCCGGAACCGAAAGCGATTTTACGCCTGAGCCGGAATATTCGACGACCTTGCCGACTCCGCCTTTTACGGTAAGCCTGCGCAGAACTTCCAGTATCACGTCCTTCGCGCTCACCCACGGCCTGAGCTTACCCTTCAGCTCTACGTTCAGCACCAAAGGCATATTCATGTAAAACGGCTGGCCCGCCATCGCCAACGCAACATCCAGCCCGCCGGCACCTATCGCGAGCATGCCGAGACCGCCCTGTGTCGGCGTATGGCTGTCTGAACCGAGCAGGGTCTGACCCGGCACGCCAAAGCGCTCCAGATGCACCTGGTGGCATATCCCGTTTCCGGGACGGGAAAAATAGATGCCGTACTTCGCGGCGACTGTCTGAAGATAGACGTGGTCGTCCGCATTGCGGAAATCCGTTTGAAGCGTGTTGTGATCTATGTAACTGACGGACAGCTTCGTCTTTACCCTCGGCACGCCCATCGCCTCGAACTGCAGGTAGGCCATCGTGCCGGTCGCGTCCTGCGTCAGCGTCTGGTCAATACGGATGGCGACCTGTTTGCCGGCCGCCATCTGCCCTTCGACCAGGTGAGCTTTTATAATCTTTTGAGTAAGGTTCAAACCCATAGTATATTCCCCGCTTTAGATATCATTTTTTCTTCGCCCCCGGACCGGCCGGGACTCCTCTCTC
>JBHHVT010000045.1:0-12462 GCA_046754425.1 Nitrospinota bacterium
AGCCTCCAGCGTCTCGCCTTTACGCCCTATTATCAGGCCGCCGGAAGCGCTTTTTATCTCCAGCGTAAGCCCGTCGTTTTTCTCGACGACCGCCACCGCGGCCTTTTCGACTCCCATTTTCGCCAGAATCTCTTCCAGGTAGCCGGACGCCTTTTTCGCGGCCTCCATCATCTCCGGCGCGATTTTCACCGTTGGCCGCTGTCTTGCCTTCCGCACATGCTTTTCCCTGGTCGTCGCTTTGCGCTTTTCTTTTTGATTCTCTTTGGCGGCGGGCTTTTCCCTCTGCCTCTCTTTGGGTTTTTGCGTAAGTTTTGCATCGGGAGCGCCCTCGAACGCTTCCCTTTTCAGCCTGCCCCTTACCCGCACGACCGGTTTGCCGAATCCGAGAAACTTGCGATGGACGCCAAGATGGTTCAGCTCCACTTCACTGCGGTCGGCTCCCAGCGCGTTAAGGAGAGCCGTGACAGCCTCTTCATAGGTTCCCGCTTCGGCTTCCGTCCACCCCATCAGGCCACCTCGTACCTGTGACTTCGGTTGATGTAATACTGCTGTAGAATCGACAGGATATTACTGGTCAGCCAGTAGACAACGAGTCCCGACGGGAAATTCAGGAACATTACGGTAAAGACAACGGGCATCAAGAGCATCATGTTTTTCTGTATCGGGTCTGCGCTGCTGGGCGACAGTTTTTGCTGGGCTAGCATCGACAGTCCCATAAGGATCGGCGTAACGTAGTAAGGGTCCTTTGCGGAGAGATCCGTAAGCCAGAAAATAAACGGCGCGCCTTTTAATTCTATCGACTGAAGAAGCACCCTGTAAAGCCCGATGAAAACAGGAATCTGCAGAAACATCGGCAGACATCCTCCCAGCGGATTGACGTTGTGTTTTTTGTATGTCGCCATCAGTTCCTGATTAAGTTTTTCCTTGTCGTTTTTATATCTTTCCTGCAGGATTTTCATCTGCGGCTGAAGTTTCTGCATTTTTTTCATCGACTTGTAGCTCTTTTGCGACAGCGGAAAAAAGAGAACTTTAATAAGTATTGTAACGATTATAATCGACCATCCCCAATTTCCGATAACGCCGTAGAACCACAGCATCAGGATAAAAAGTGGTTTTGCAATTATGTCGAACCAGCCGTAGTTGATAATATTCTTGAAGTCGCTGCCCATTTTTCCAAGCTCACCGCGAATTTTAGGACCCGCGTAAATGGCAACCCTGTTAACCGACCTGTTGCCGGCGGCTACCATCTCCAGTGTCGCCGAGTACTTTTTCTCGCCGATAAGCGTGTTGGTTACCTTGCTGGTCTCACTTTCCGGGAAGAAGGCGACGCAGTAGTATTTACTGGTAAGGCCGGCCCACTTGACTTGCCCTTCGTACGACTGTTTTTCGCCCTCGTCCGGCTTTTCCGTAAGACGTTTACCGTCCACCATGGTCACCGGGCCTTCGTATGAATACTTTGAGTCCATCCCGTCGCCCATTCCGGGCCAACTAAGACCGTAACTGGAAGCGGACGCGCCGCCGCCGGGCTGGGTAACTACCGTCTCCAGGTCAATCCGGTAGGAATTTCGATGGAAAGTCACCTTTTTAACCAGTTCAAAACCGGATTCCAGTTTGAAGCCGAATGTGACCGTCCTGTCGGGCTCCGTATCGGTAAGAGTAATGCGCGAAGGTGATGAGGTGGCGAAACGCGCGGAGTTTATCTTTGCAGTCGCCTCTCTCGTGGCGAACCCGACCGCGAGCGGTCCGTACTTGGCCCCCTGGTTGACCAGCTCTACCGGCTCGCCGTCCGGTTTGGCGAACTTTGTCAACTTCAGGGAATGGATTACACCGCCAACCTTGGAAAGAGTTACTTCGGTAACGCCTGTATTGACAGTAATGAGGTCATCGCCGGTTACTTTGGCCTGTTCCGCGGGTTCGGACTCAAACGGCGAAAGCGGGACCGTCTCAAGGGGGGCGGGCGGTTTGGCCTCTATCTGAAGCTGTTCCGTCGCGGGCGGCTTTTTGCCGGTTTCCTGTGGTGTTCCGGCGGCCTCCTGTTGTTTTTGCTCTAGCCGTTCGAGGCGGTTTCTCTCCATAACGTCCTTGTAACGGTAGTAGTACCAGACGTTCCAGCCCACCAGCACCAGCATTGCCAGAGCTATTGCGGTTACTGTTTTCGAGTCCATCAGGCTACCTCGTCGATGCCGCCGGGGTGGAACGGGTGGCACTTTAAAAGCCTTTTGAGCGTCAGCCAGAGCCCCTTGAACGCGCCGTATTTCCCTACGGCCTCAATAGAGTAGTTTGAACACGACGGGTAAAACCTGCATGAAGGAGTAAGGAACGGTCCGATTGCCGCCTGGTAAGCCCTGATGCCAAACAGTATCAACTTCTTCATAAACGCAATCTCAAAACCAGTGGGAGAAGTCAGCGATTTGCGGCCGTTAGCAAAGTTTCAAAGCATCGCTTCAGACTGCCGAATTCCGCAACCCGTTGACTCTTCCTTACAACGATAACGATATCAATACCGTTTAAGCGGTGGGCAAACAGCCTGAACAGCTCGCGAAGCCTGCGTCTAAGCTTATTGCGAATAACAGCCTGATCGAAAAACGATTTCTTTACAACGAGCCCGAGCCGTCCAATACCGAGGGAGTTCGGCGTGTAATAAAACAACGCCTCCGGTGTCCGCACCTTCTTGCCGGAAAATACGGCATTGAACTCGCGTTTTCCGGAAAGAACCCACTTTTTGGAACGATTCGACAATCGTCAAACGGCCAGCCTTTTACGGCCCCTTTGCCTCCGCCTGCTAAGCACGGCGCGACCGTCGGGATTGCTCATCCTCTTACGGAAGCCGTGCGTCCTCTTTCTTCTTATAGTGCTTGGTTGATATGTCCTTTTCATAAGCCCACCAATCTACATTAAGTGCGGTTTCTGGTCAAACCTTTTTATCCGGCCAGTTGCACGGGAGGCAGTTACGGCGGAGCCGTGAAACTTCATATAAGGTAGTTATAAAAGGCCGCTTGAATCTGCGCCAGCAAATATTCTTCCGCTGTAAGCGGCTCAGACGTCGGCTGCCTGCCGAAGTGAGTCGCCAGTCTTAAGCGCCTTAACCTTATCAACCGTCGACGGGCTGATGGGGACCAGATAACTGCCCGCATCATCTCCGTACATGCCGAATACGATAAAACCTTCCCGAAACAGCGCCACACCGACAATCCCCTCTACCTTGAACTTGAGGTTCAAGCGGTAAAAGGCCTTGTAGTCCACAATCGGGTCGCTTTTAAATATCTCCTGCAGTTTTAGGGACGCCTCGTTTTTGCCTAAAAAAGTATCAAGCCAGTCATCGCCGTCGGCCTCGACGAACTTGTACCTCGTAGCGATGCTGACGCTGTCCGGGGCAACCCTTGCCGCGGGATAACTGCTGTCCGTGATTTTGATTTTGCTGTAGATGATATCCACGCAGTTATCCAGCTTTTTGCCGTTTACAACGCAATCGGAGCTGTTGTCGTCTTGCGCTCTGTACATGAACGAAGCAAAAACGATAATCAGCCCCGCCATAATGGTCAGAAAAACAGCGGCGGGCGTAAGTTTTGTTATTAAAAGTCTCATCGGTGACAGTTCATTCATACTCAGTCACTTCCTTCCCTTATTAAACAGCGTACGCATTCCGTTACGACTTTAGCATCTCCAGCATTTCCTTGACGGAAATAACAGGTATGCCCCTTTTTTCAGCCTCCTCAAGTTTTGAGCCCGGGTCACTTCCGGCTATGAGATAGTCCGTCTTATTGCTTACGGCGGAAAGCACTCTTCCGCCAGCGCGCGTTATGAGTTCCTTTGCCTCTTTTCTCGACATGCCTTCTAGACTGCCCGTAATTACGAACAGTTTGCCCGCGAGGGTTTGCCTGTCGAGCGTTTCAGGCGTCCCCTCGATAGATACGCCGAGCGACCTCAGCTTTTTAATCTGCGCCCGGTTATCCGCATCGGAAAAATAGTCCACGATGCTTTTTGCCATTACCCCGCCTATTTCGTGAATATCCGCCAGTTCCCCGGTTGACGCTTCCATAAGCTCCTCCACCGAACCGTAACGGCGGGAAAGTAACAGCGCCGCCCGTTCGCCTACGTGCCGGATTCCGAGTGCCTGCAGAAGTTTTTCCATGCCGCGCCGTTTAGCCGCCTCTACCGATTTTTTAAGGTTGGACGCGGACAGTTCGCCCATCTTTTCAAGTTCGGCCACTTTACCGTAGTCGAGTCCGAAGACATCCGCCGCGTCGCGTATCATCCCTTTTTCCAAAAGCTGATCGATAGTCGACGGACCGAGGCCGTCAATATCCATTCCGCTTTTCGAGACGAAATATACGATCGATTCGCGCAGCCGCGCCGGGCAGTTTTTATTGGTACAACGCCAGGCCGCTTCCCCTTCTATCCGCTCTGTTTTTTCACCGCACGACGGACAGTGCTCCGGCATGACGGATTTTTTCGCGCCCGCCGGTCGCTTTTCTTTTATGACTCGCACGACCTGCGGGATTATGTCGCCCGCCTTTTCGATAATTACCGCGTCACCTATGCGAATATCTTTTCTTTTAATCTCGTCCTCGTTGTGGAGCGTCGCGTGCGAAATTGTGCTTCCAGCAAGAAACACCGGCTTTAGTTCCGCAACCGGCGTTATTGCTCCCGTCCTTCCCACCTGAAACTTGATGTTTTTCACAACGGTTTCGGCCCGCTCGGCCGAAAATTTATAGGCAATCGCCCAGAGCGGAAACTTGGTCGTGCTCCCCAGCTCCTTTTGGTGGGAAAAAGAGTTGACCTTTATAACGACACCGTCTACATCGAAACCCAGAGCCGATTTATCTTCCGCCCATTTTATTGTTTCGCGTACCACCGATTTCATATTTTTATGTAAAGTAAAATTTTCTTCCACCGGCACGCCGAGCTTTTGAAGTATTTTCATCATCTCGCGCTGAGTTTTCATTTCCGTTTCGCGCAGTTCGTTTCCGTCTTTATCAAAAAGGTAAAGCGCGTAACAGTAAAGCCACAACTTTCTCCGTGCGGTTATCTTTTCGTCGAGAAGCCTTACGGAACCGGCGGCCGCGTTCCGCGGGTTTGCGAACTCCGGCTCTCCCGCTCTTTTTCTATCTCTGTTCAGGTTTTCAAAATCCTCCCTGTGCATGAAGATTTCACCGCGTATCTCCGCGCGCGCCCAGTTTTTTTTAGCCGGAATTTCTTCCGGCACGGATTTGACCGCCCGGACGTTTGCCGTAACATCCTCCCCCGTCTTGCCGTCGCCCCTCGTCACGCCGTGGGATAATAAACCGTTTTCATAAACCAGGTTTATGCCGAGTCCGTCGATTTTCAGTTCGGTGAGATATTCAACGTCCTTGCCGCTTCGCTCCTCCTCCGTACTTTCCGGATAGAGGTTTTTTAAGACCCGCTTGTTGAATCTGTAAAGCTCCTCTTCGCTGAACGCATTATCCAGCGACTGCATCGACGGGTTATGGCTGTACGGCGCAAACTTCTTGGAAGGCTTGCCGCCGACCTTTTTTGTCGGCGAGTCCTTCGCCGCAAAGTCCGGGAATTTTTCTTCCAGTTCGCGCAGTTCGCGCATAAGCGCGTCGAACTGATCGTCGGATATTTCGGGGGCGTCGTCTACGTAGTACTTTTTCTCGTGGCGGCGAATTTGAGCGGTTAGCTCTTTAATGCGCTGACGTGGATCCACATCAGCCGCTCAAACGGATAAATTTGATGAAGGGGAGGATTTTTTTTATCTCGCTGCGGGAAAGTTCCTTTTTGTCGCGCGTGTAGATGTCGAGCAGTTGCGCGTCAAGCGTATGGTAGTGGCCGTTCCAGCAGTGGTAGCTTAAAAGCGGTGTGCCGAGATTATCAATAATCCGGCTGAACCATATCGGCGCGCCGCATGCCGAACAATAACCGAAAATTTTGCGGTAGTCGCCGGCCAAGTCGGTTTTTGGATCGATACCTTTTCTATTTTTCCTGGCCATAATGTGAGCATTATACCAAAAAAGCGAATCAGGTGTCCGCATGCTGGGCCGGGGAGAGTATGGCTTCGGCGAAAAGTTTCGGATCGAACGGTTGCAGGTCGTCCTCTTTTTCACCGATACCGATGTACTTTACCGGTATCCGTGTCTCGTCGATGATGCCTATCACCGCGCCGCCTTTTGCCGTGCCGTCGAGTTTTGTAAGCACGATGCCGGTAAGCGGCAGAATCGCGTTGAACTCCTTCACCTGTTTAAGCGCGTTTTGGCCGGTCGCGCCGTCCAGCACAATAAGCGTTTCGTGCGGCGCGCCGGGAAGCTCCCTTTCGATGATGCGGCGTATCTTTTTAAGCTCTTCCATAAGGTTGACGCGGGTATGAAGCCGCCCGGCGGTATCTACCAGCACGACATCCATCTTGCGGGCCACCGCCGCCTTCATCGCGTCGAACGCCACCGCGGACGGGTCCGAACCGGCCTGATGGCGGACAAAATCGCACCCGATACGCGAACTCCACTGGCCGAGTTGTTCTATTGCGGCGGCACGGAAGGTGTCACCGGCGGCTATAAGCACTCTGTTCCCCTCGCTTTTAAAACGGTGCGCCAGCTTGCCGATGGTTGTGGTTTTGCCGGAGCCGTTTACGCCTATCATCAGGATTACGCGCGGTACCGAGCGCGGCACGGTGGCGCTTTTAACTGCCAAAAGTTTTTCTATCTCGCCGCGAAGGAAAGGTATTACCTCCTCCCTCTTTTTAACGCTTTTCTTTTTTACCGCTTTTCTCAGCGAGCCGATAAGCGCCGTTGATGCGTGTATTCCGGCGTCCGCCGCTATAAGCGTCTCCTCAAGCTCTTCGAGCATCGCCTCGTCGAGACTCATCCTGCCTGTAGTAACGCGGACGAGACCGCCCATCAACTGCGTGTTCGTCTTTTTAAGGCCGTCTTTCAGTCGGCCGAAAAAACCTTTCTTGTCTTGTGTCATGGGTTAGATAGTGTAGTCGCTTGCAAGATGTAAATAAATGGCCGGCGGCGGATTTAGCCTGCCCGTGTAAGGTATGTGAAAGCTATATAAGCCGGAACGATTGCCAGGCCCAGCAGTATATATTTATAAAATAGCTGACCTTCGGTGTTCGGTGTAAACGAGTGCCACAGGAAAAATATGATCGCGGTTATTACCAGATAGACCATACCGAGTTGTTTGTCGTACTTTTTCCCCTCTCCGGCCTTTTTATGGCGCCTTTTAAAATCCTCGTCCGTCACCGGCTCCTGGTAGTTCAGGATAGAGGAGGCGTCCGTTACGTCGCTTCTTTTAACGTAAATTTTTATGTCGGGAATCAAATCCTCGCCGAATCCGGTTAAGTGCCCAGCCGGCCGCCTGTCCGTAACGGTTTCGATACCGTGCGACTCCAAAAGGCCGGTTATAAAGTGTGATTCGTTCGTATCGTAACTCTTGGTTAAAAGAACAAATTCATTCGGATCCATATCCACCAAATTTCATCTGTTGATAAACGGTTCGGCAGTTGCTATCCATTGCAGATTTCAGGGTTCAGCATCCACGCCACCGACCATTTTCCGTTAGTGTCGCGTTCAAGACAGAGAACAGCGCCCGCACGGAAGTTAAACGACACCATGTCTTCGTTACCGGCAACGAGACGGGAAGCGAGCAGGTCCATATACGGCAGATGGCCCACCAGCATTGTATCCTGCCTGTAGCCGCGCGCCTCGTAAACGTGATGTTCCACCGGATCGTTCGGGTTCAGCCCCTCGGCCGCCAGCACGTCAATGTTCTTCGCAATACGGCTGGCCAATATCTCCGCCGTCTGCCGCGCGCGCTTTTTGCCGCTGTGAAGAACTTGCGATATGAACACGCCGCCCTTTTCCAGATTTGATGCGACACACTCAACGTCACGCCTGCCCGAGTCGCTTAATCCGCGCTCCGCGTCAACGTCTTTCGACAGCGCCTCTCCGTGCCGTACAAGATAGAGTTTCATTTCCGCTGATAATCAGATCGGAACCGGCTCTCTGCGCGAGGATGAAACCTTTTGCTCCACCGACCGGAGGGAGTTACCATACCAGCGCCTGAGAGCCCAGTTTGAAGGAGCGAGCAAAAACGACAGTCGTACGATACTGTTCACCTCCTCCCTTGACAGCTTTACCTTTTTGCCCTTTATGAACACGTTTTCGTTGCCGACACACATGGCGTAGGACTTGATCGCCATAAAAAGCGGTATCAGGCAAAAAACCCTTACCCGTACAGCCGAGCGCGGAAGACGGGTGACGTATTCGATCGCCGCATCGAGATACGGCAGGGCGTCCGCCACCATATCGTCGAGGAGATCCATGGCCTGCGGCCGCGAATCGGCCGAGCAGAGGTTTTCGTATTCGAGGCCGTGCTTCGCCAGAACATCCGACGGCCAAAACCGTCTCCCCTGCGGGATGTCGTAGGCGACGTCGCGCAGTACGTTCACCTTTTGCAGCGCAATGCCGAACTGCCGCGCCTTCTCCATAAGCTCTTCGCGCAGTCGTTCGCCGATGTGTCCGCCTAGCTGAAACAGGCGCGTATCGAGATAGCCGACGATACCGGCAACGTAATGGCAGTACTCCACCTGCCGGGTGAAATCGCTGATTTTGAGATTTTGAAACTTCATCATGCCGCGCGCCATCTCCCGCGCGCAGTCGGTAATCGCATTCCTTACCGGTTCCGGAAAGCCGCTGAATACCGCCATCACGGAACCTACGTTTTCAAGAAGTCCGCGCTCGTAGGTATGGTCTATACCGCCGCAAAGCGAATCCTTTAACCCGGCGATCTCCGCCTCCGATCCTCCGCCCGATTTCAGGAGGGAGATAATTTTAAAAAAAGTCTCGGACTTGCGTTCAACCGGAGCCTGCGAATCCTCCACTGTGTCGAGAATGCGGAGCAGGAGATAGCTTATCATCATCCTCTCGTCCGTCGGGCGCGGCAGTATCTTTATGCAAAGCGCGAAACTGCGCGACACTTCCGGAAGGATATCCCAGCAAAGCTTAACGTGGCCGGTCCCCTTTTTCATAACAGGGAATTATACGCTTTTAATTCTATATAAACGACACCGCGATTCGCCAGCAGACAAGATTTACGAATTGACCGCCCACACTATGCCGCGGCGGTTTTACGAAAGCTTTTTAAAGCCGGCTATAGTGGGATAATAAGACAGGTTTTTTAGTGTAGTCCCTTTTGAAAAACGAGCGCCATGCGGAGATGCGGTAATTCGGGTTATATATGCACAGTTCACGGCAGTAGCTTTTTCCACTGAAAAGAGTTCGCCTGGAAAAAGTGCATTTTTCACAAAAGAGCGGCAGTTGATTTCTTATTTTCATAACCTTTCACCTTGCAATTTGAAGAAGATTTTTCAATAAACTTGTAAAAGCATTCATGTCTGTTTCTGCTCAGGTCCACCATTCTGTACTGGCACCCTTCGCATTCCGGCAACGGACGATTGGGAACAGCGAGTTCGTTGCCGATTTCCGAAATCACCTTTATGGATTCAACTAGAGCATCTACTTCATTACTATAAGTTTTCATCTTGCCCTTATCTATTTGCATTAGATATGCCAAATTTATATACTTATATAACAATATGTTACCTTAAAAAGGCTTTCCGTTGTGTATGAATGAATATATTTATATACACTTTTCCAGACACTGCTCATTAGCGTACACTATATAGGACTGCTATAGAGGCTTGCGTATATTATTGTGCATTATAGGATAATGTGGGATATTTGACGTTATAATTTCAAAAATATTTGAACCCGCAAATATTTTGTTGAATTAGCCTTCATTTTCAGCTAAATTGGATATAATTAATAAAAATTAACTGGAAACAAGATTAACGACCGTCAAAGAAATGAACGAAGCCGCGGCAGAAACTAGTCTCGAATATCCGGCTGTTAACATCATCGGCGAATCACATAGAATCAGGGAAGTTTTCGATACAGTCCAAAGGCTTTCCGACACTGACTCAACTGTCTTGATTCTCGGCGAATCCGGCACCGGAAAAGAGCTTTTTGCGCGTTCAATCCACACGTACTCACCGCGCAGGGATAAAAATTTCGTGGTTGTGAACTGCGGTGCAATCCCAGCCGAACTACTGGAAAGCGAACTTTTCGGCCACGAAAAAGGTTCCTTCACCGGCGCCATACGAAGCCGCATAGGCAAGTTTGAGCTCGCGCATCGCGGCACGATTTTTCTCGACGAGATAGGCGACATGAGTCCGGCGTTGCAGGTAAAACTGCTGCGCATACTGCAGGAACAGGAATTCGAGCGCGTAGGTGGAAACCAGGTTATAAAAACCGACGTTCGGGTGCTGGCCGCTACCAATCAGAATATGCCGGCGGCGATTAAAAACGGGAAGTTCCGCGAGGATCTCTTTTACCGGCTGAACGTAATTCCGCTCAATCTGCCGCCGCTGCGCGACCGCAGGGAAGACATCCCCAAACTGGTGGAACACTTCATAAAAAAGTTCAACCGGACCAAAAGTCGCTCCGTAACCGGAGTGGACGGCGAAGCGATGAAATCGATAAAAGAGTATGAATGGCCGGGCAACGTGCGCGAACTGGAAAACATCTGCGAGCGTCTCGTGGTCATCAAGGGCGAGGGGATGTTGGAGGCCGCGGACCTGCCGCCATACATCACGGGCGACATGGCGGCACAGGAACAGCTAAAAGCGGACATGCTTCTGGTCGGCGGCAACGAGGTGGAACTGGAAGAAAGGAAGTTAAAGTCCGGGCCGCTTACCGAGATACCGGAAACCGGCATCAGCTTAAAGGAAGTGGTGGAAGAGTACGAGATGTCGCTCGTCCTGCAGGCGCTCGAAAAATGCAACTGGGTAAAGAACAAGGCCGCGAAAATGCTCGGCCTCAACCGCACAACGCTGGTCGAAAAACTGAAAAAACGCGGCATCACCCGCTGAACTACCTTTTCAAATGCAAATCCGGTTGGAACAACCCGGAGACGTAGATGCGATACACCGCCTCAATGAGGAAATATTCGGTCAACCTGGCGAGCTGTTAAGCGTGATCATCAAAATCAAGGTATAGGATCAAAATTGATCCGATATTGGCTCGATAAATTTGATGTTGAAAAGCATAATCTGGTAGTGGTGCTCGGTCACCCAAAGTTTTATTCCAAATTTGGTTTCGCGCCATCAAAGCGTTTCGGTATCAGTTGGGAACAAGATGTACCCGATGATATTTTTATGGTAAAGGAGCTAAAGAAGGGCGCGCTATCAACTATTAACGGAATCGTGAAATATCATCCGGCATTTAACAATGTTTAATGCTTACATTAAAAATCACGTATACCTGTCCAGATTCCGCCCAAGCGACATTTTATAGATGAAGCCTTTAAGGCCGTCGGCGGTTTTGTGAAGCGGCAAACCCTGCACCATAAAGCCGTAAGATGCGATGCGCGCCTCGGGTTTTAGTTCCGTTAAAAACTTATCTTTCATCCGGTCGATTAGCTGGTGCGACAGGTACAGAAAAACGACGTCCGCGTCGTGAAGCGGGACATCGAGGACTGACGCGCGGATTATCTCTATCCTGTCCGAAAGGCCGGCGGACTTCACGAAAAACCTTGCGATGGCCGCCTTCACCGGGTCGATCTCCACGCCGACGCCGCGCGCGCCGAACTCCCGCGCCGCCGCTATGAGCGGTCTGCCGTCGCCGCAGCCGAGGTCGTACAGTTTTTCGTCCTCCTTTAGTTCCGCCATCCGCAGGAGCTTTATGACTTCCTTTTTAGGCGCGGGCCACCACGGCGAACCGGAAAGGGCCGGTATCGCTATGTAGCACGCGGCGGCTATAAGCGCCCCCAGCAGAATATAACTAACTATTTCCAATTTTCACCACGGCAGCCTACTGTGTGGGCAGACTGTTCGCGTGACCTCTCTTCTGTTACACGTGGGCGCGTGACTGGCACGGTGGTTTCCTTTGCGTCCCCAATGTCCTCCGTGGCGCAGATGGGTATAGAGGAAGTTTCATCCATCCTCAGGTAATGGCTCCCAGCAAATAGGTGGCCACTGTAAAATAGATAACGAGACCTGATATATCCGCCATGGAAAGGACAACCGGCCCGGCCCCCAGCACCGGATCGGCATTCAGCCTGTGAAGGATTAGCGGCACCGACGCTCCCATTAACGACGCAAACGTCATTGAAGCGGCCATCGAGGTTCCCACTACAATCCCTATATTCGGGCTTTCCCTCATGAATGTTGCGATAACCCCGACAAGGGTTCCGCAGGACGCCGCCATTATAAGCCCCACACGGAGTTCCTTTAACAGGAAGCGGAATATGCCGCTGCCGTTTATCTTTCCCAACACCAGGCCGCGCACGACGATGGCGGAGCTTTGTGTGCTGACGTTTCCGCCCATCCCCAGTATTACCGGAATAAATGCCGCAAGCGTGACTGCCTGCTTTAACGGCGAACCCCGGCCGCCGATTATCGTTGCCATTACCAGGCCGCCCAGC
>JBHHVT010000046.1:0-12207 GCA_046754425.1 Nitrospinota bacterium
ATGCCGAGTATCCCCTGCCCGTCCGTTGCGACGATTATCCTTATATCGCGCGTCGGCAGTGACGCCGCCATCTCGTCCATGCCGTCCACGTTTTCGGGCGTTATAAAAAGGCCGCGCGCAATCCGATAAATCTGGCCGTGTCTTTGCACCGCTTCGCCGACCGTAGGCGTGTAAACGATTGGGAGCATTTCCGATATATGGTTCCTTAACAGCGCGTAAAAAAGAACCTCGTTGCGGTCCTGCAGCGCGCGGAGGAAGATGTACTTTTCAATATCGTCCGATTTATGATCGTAATTTTTTTTTACCCGCATCAGCTGTTCGCCCAGCGTGGATATGTGCGACGGCAAAAGACCCTCCAGGCCGAAATCTTTTCTCTCCTTTTCCGTAAAAGCGGTGCCCTTGTTCAGAAGCGGGTCATGGATCATGCCCGTTCCCCTCTCATCGGTTTCAACAACATGTTTTCCGTGGGCACCGTATTTGGGTTTGAATGTCACGATAAAACCTCCATCTATATCAAAACGCGACGGTTTGCCTGATTATGACGACACTGTTAAATGATTCACCAACAGTATATCCATTATCCATCAAAACAGAACGACTATATTTTCCCTGGCGTCCGGTACGAGCAGTCGAACCATATTTTTCCTGTTCATATTTTTATTTGCCTTAACAGGGCCGCCGGTTTATCGTCTTGCCCAGATGAAATATCTCGACTACGACGTTGTGAACGTTTTCACGAACCGGAAAAAATACGGCAACGGGCTGGCTGTTTTTTGCGACTCGCGCGGGCTGAAAAAAAGTGTCATGCAGGCCATCGCCAAAAAACTCGGTTTTTCAGAAACGTCGTTCGTCTTTGTGCCGACGAAGAAGACGGCGGATTATCGGGTACGGTTTTTTACACCCGCGGCCGAACTCACCTTCGCGGGACATCCATCACTGGGAACGCTTTTCGCCCTCAGGCGGCTTCGGCTGCTGAATAAAAAGAGCGGATACATTCAGCAGATTGGCCAAAGATTACTTAATATGTCCGTCCTTAAGGACGGCCGCATCTTTATGGACCAGGGAAAACCGGAATTCGGAAAAACTCTGCCGCCAAAGATATGCGCGAGCCTTCTGGGAATGAGCGCGGATAAACTGGCCGGGCCGCCGATGACCGTATCTACCGGCAACCGGCATCTGTTGGTGCCGCTTCGCGATATAAAAAGCCTGGAAAGCTCATCGATAAATATGCGCGTCTACCGAAAGGTTGCGGCCGAATCCTCAGCTTATTGCATCATGCCGTTCACAATCCGCGGCGGCAATGTTACATGCAGGATGTTCGCGCCCGGCATCGGCGTGCCGGAAGACCCGGCGACCGGCAGCGGCTGCGGCCCGCTGGCGGCATACCTTGCGCACGAAAGCCTGATTACTTTCCCCGACGGAAAAAACCGCGTCGAGGTTGAGGTAAGACAGGGAACACGTCGAAACGGCCGTTCGCTCCTTTACGCGTGGGTGGAAAAAGAGGGCGGCAAAATAAAACGCGTGCGGGTAGGCGGCCGTTGCGCGTACCAAGGTAGGCGACAAATAGACATTTCAACTTTGTAATAAAATAGATGTCGCCCTTCGACAAGCTCCCCACGCTGCCGCTCTGGACAAGCAGGGTGACAAAATTGACGCCGCATCGTCCTACAGTTTTCTGCCGACCAGCGGCTGCGGCCTGGCTCCCTGTTCTCCCAGTCCCTTTAGCGTGATTAGAAAAAAGTATTTATTTTCCCATTCCTGCCTTACGCCGCCGCCTGAAAGCTGCTCCATCCGCTTCCTGCCCTGAATCGTGAGCGACGCGCCCCAGCATCCCGATCTGTAGCTGAAGTCGATGAGATGATTGGTGTATTCGCCGTTCACTTCGTCGTAGATGGCGGACAGTTCGGCGGTAAACCTTTTCGTAACGTTAATGCCCAGCAGGCCTGAGTGGAAAATTGACTTCGGGTTCCGGATAAACCTCCTGTCGTAAGACAGGTATGCAAGCCCCCCGCCCAGCAGACCCAGTTCGAAGTTAACCGTATCGTAATCGGAGTCGTAGTGGTTATAACTCGCGTCTGCATTCAGCACGATCCAGCTGAAAGGGCGCGTATCGAGGTCGAGAAACAGGTTTGAAAGCGGTTTTCGTTTATCGCCCGGTATTGAGATTCGGCGGTTTGCCTCCCTGAAATCGTATTTTTGCACTGCATTGAAATATACGACCTGCGACGCGGCGGCGTCTTTTTTCACCAATAACCGTTGCAGAAGGGAAAACGTCAGCGCGCTCGCGGGCAGCGATTTATCGAGTGTATCTATCTGTGGCGCGATTTGCCTATCGTCGCCATCGACGTCGTAACCCGGCACGAAGTTGTAGCCAAGCGTCGGCGTGATGATATGTTTTAAGGTGCGGTTTTTGCCCTTGAAAAGTCTGAATATCCGCGGCCCCTCCACCACGGCTCCCGCCGTGTAGTACTCCGTGGAAAAAGCTTTCTCTTCATTCGCGCCGCGGCTGTACCACGCAAGTCTTCCGGTTACGAAAGGCTTTATATTGAACGAACTAACCGGAGAAAACGGAACGGAAAACTCCGGGCTCGCGGTCAGCCGGTTTGTCGCGGTGTCGCTATCCGCGCCGCCACCGCGGATTTCAGAACGGAACGACGCAGCGGTAGCCGGTATCTCCGCCACAAAACGCGTTCCGAAAATTTCATGCGGCATCATCGAAAACTTCAGCTCAGGCCGCCGGTCGAACAGTTCTTTTCGCTCCGACTCTATGCTGCGCTGTTCACGCGCGGTAAGGGAGACGGCGGTATCCGCTCTGTTGTCCGTGACGTTAACGTACGAATCGGTGTATCTCATGCTGAAAAGGCTCAGCTCGTTATTAAACTCCTTCGAGTAGCTGGTTTGGCTTTCAAAATCCAGACGGGCGCGGCTGTCCACGCCGTTTTTAAATTTTTGTCGATGCTGGTACTTGAGGTTCCAGAGCGCCTGCCCGAGCTTGCGATCGTATATATAGTTGTAGTTCGCCTGGCCGCGCGTCTTCTCCGCGAAAGCGTAACGGTATTCCAACCCCGCGCGATGACCTCTCAAATCCATGTAGTCGTGATAGATTGTGACATCGTCGGACTCGGACTTCGCCCAGAAAAAGGCGTTGTTAAGGTAGCTGCCGTTTACCGATGAAACGCCGAAAGTGGGCGCCAGAAGTCCTGTGGTCCTTTTGGTTACGGTCGGCGCCGCGAAAATCGGAAAGTAAAGTATCGGAACGCCTAATAAATGCAGGCGGACGTTAGTAAACCACGCGACGCTTTCCAGCTTGATGTTGGCATAACTGCTCTTTATCAGCCAGCCCGGTTTTTCACCAGCGCAGCTTGTAAAAGTTGCGTCGTCGACAAGGTAGCGCGTCTTTGACACCTTCCTCATTTTTTTTCCGGTGAAATACCTGCCGTCCTTCGTCCGGCCTTTTACGTCGTACAGGGTACCGAAAGTTGTATCCAGATTTAGGCTGGCGCGGCTTGCCTTTATCTCCGCTTCCGGCATCACAAGCCTTACGTTGCCGTCCACGATTCCCGTCCCGTCATTGGAGTTAATCTCGGCGCTGTCGCAGAAAAGGGTCATCTCCTTTTGTTTGATGACTACGTTTCCCTCGGCGCTGGATAGTCCCTTTTTTTTGTTACGGCTTATTTTGTCGGCCGAAACCGTAATCTTTTCATCGGGAGATTGCGCGTGGACCGACGCGCCGAACGGCAGGATGAGGGCGGCAATTAAAAAGACGGTACGGTTGTTCAGAAAAAGATGTCTGAAAAACGTTCTATAAGGCGTTATGCCCACCGCCCCGACAATGCTTACAGTATGAATACGGCAAGCGCTACGACCGTGTTGTACCAGCTCTTGCTTTTCACAACGGCGGTTTGAGTTATGTTTCTGGTTCGGACGATTTTGTTGCTAATCTTGTATAGCTGCCTTCTTTCATCCCAGCTCTGATCCTCGTCGAAGTCTATGCCGAGCGTTGACGCCAGCATCGCGGCCGCGAGGTCCTCCGCGTAATCACCGGCTACCTTTTCCGTCTCCCCGTAATTGTGGTGTTCGCTCAGATAGCCGTATAATTTTTTGTCCGCCGGTATGGCGCAGCCGATACTGGCGGCGACGAGGCGGTGCGGTTCGCTGCTTGCGCAGCGCGCCTGAACGCAAAAGGTAATCTGTCCCGGATCGAGATGTTTCAGCCCTTCCTTTCTGCTTATTATCTTGCATCTCGGCGGTAAAATAGACGATACCGTCACAAGGTTGCTCTGTTCGACACCGGCGTCACGCAGGGCAAGTTCGTACGACCGCAGTTCCTCCTTGTGAATGCCTACACCCCGCGTGAAGAACATTTTTTTCGGTACCCAGCTTGTCAACTACTCCGATTCCCATTCTACAAATCTGTTTGTAATCGGCATGCGCCTGTCCTTCCCGAACGCTTTTGGTGTTATTCTTATTCCCGGCGGCGCCTGGCGCCTTTTATATTCATTGCGATTTACGAGTTGAATTACTTTTTTTACGTCGCGCTCACTATATCCGAGGTCAATTATCTCTTCAATACTTTTTTCTTCCTCCACGTACTCTTTCAGTATGGAATCCAGCGCCGCGTATTCCGGCAGCGAGTCGCTGTCCCTTTGGTCGGGCCTTAATTCGGCGGAAGGCTCTTTATCGATTATCGATTTCGGGATATCGGGGAGCTCTTTACGGCCGTTTATCCATTCGCAAAGCTCGTACACCCCTTTTTTCGGCACATCCTTTATAACCGCGAACCCGCCCGCCATGTCGCCGTAAAGAGTGCAGTAACCGACACCCAGTTCGCTCTTGTTGCCGGTGGTCAATACGAGGTGGCCGAACCTGTTGCTCAGCGCCATCATGAGGGTACCGCGTATCCTCGCCTGTATATTTTCCTCCGCTATCCCCGGACCGGCGCCTTTAAAAAGTTCTTTCAGCGATTCGTCGAATTTATCCATCAGTCCCGTGATTGGAATAACGTCAAGGTGTATCGAATGGTTTTCCGCCAGAAGCCGGGCGTCTGACAGGCTCGACTCTGATGAGTAGCGGGAGGGCATTGCCAGACCTTTCACGCGCTCATTGCCGAGAGCCGCCACGGCGACCGCGACCGTAAGCGCTGAATCGATTCCACCGGATACGGCTATGGCGGTCTTTTTAAATCCATTTTTTTCCACATAATCCCTGGTGCCGAGTTTTAGCGCCTCGAACAGTTTTTCCGGGTAGTCCAGCAAAGGCGCGACTCCCGGCTCCATCGCACTGCCGGACTCCGCCGGACCGCCTATCGGTACGTCGGCTATCAAAAGTTCTTCGGTAAACTGCCGGGCGGATGCGATAATCCCGCCGCTCCCATCGCAGATAAACGAACCACCGTCGAAAACCAGCTCGTCCTGTCCGCCCACCAGGTTGCAGTAGGCGAGCGGCTTGCCGAACCTGCGCGCCCAGGATGAGACAATCTCCCTTCGCTCGGCCATTTTGCCGATATGGAAAGGCGACGACGAGATATTAACTATAAGTTCGACATCGGGCTGGGCGGACAGGCGCGCAGGCGGGCCTTCCGGGAGCCAGATGTCTTCACAGATCGTAACGGCGGTCCGGACGGATGAAAGCTCCACCGGACGCGGTTCTGTCTCAGCGGTGAAATACCGTTTTTCGTCGAAGACACCGTAATTGGGCAGGTGCGATTTATGGAAAAATCCGCGAATCCCGCCGCCTGCAAGCAGTGCGGCTCCGTTATAAAGCTGTCCGCCCTCTTCGTGCGGGCAGCCTACAAGCGCGTGGATACATTCGGGCGTTTTGGACGCTATCTCCTTCAGCGTACGCTTTGCCGCTTTTAAAAAACTTTTTTTAAACAGCAGATCTTCCGGCGGGTATCCGGTCAGGGCCAGTTCCGGAAATAAAACGACGGCGGCGGATTTTTTTACCGCCGCGTTAACCGCATCGTTAATTTTACGCGCGTTGCCCGCCAGGTCGCCCACTGTGGGGTTTATCTGGGCAATCGCAATCCTTATCATTTTTTTTCTATCGGTATAAGATTCAGTTTCACTCCATCCGCCGAGGTAAGGGTTGCCACCATTGTTCCAACGACAATGCTCATCTTGAACCTTACGGGAATCTTGTACTCGTCGTCTGTCATCCAGACATAGAGCGTGCCCCGGCTTTGAAAGGCGCCTTCGTACTTGATTTTCGGGATTATCATTACGGTATCCAGCAGACCGCCCATTATCCTTATTCGCTCTTTTTTTATCACCTTTATTACGGCATTGTAATTCTTGTTGTCCTCAAATACCGGAAATCTGATTTTCGTTTTTGGAATCAACGGCCAGGTGCGCGTGAAGTGACCCGACGAGAGGAAATCCTGCGCGCGCGGATTCAGCTCCTTTATTTCGGACTCCTTGTCGTCGGTCGTAACGACAGCCTGCCCCGCGGCATGGTCGAAATCGATCACCTTGTCCTTGGTCGTGTGGCTCTCTCTGATTTTTACTACCAGCTTTTTCGGAATTCTGTTTTCCATATCCCAGTACGACTCGAAAAAGTCGTCCATATGGAAAATCTTTGCAATCACGTTCGTGGATGTAGTGCGCATGGTAAATCGCATGAGGCGTCTGTCGCCGTCATTCACAATGTCCGGTATATTAAGGACTACCCTGCCCGCGTCAAACCACAGCCACTCCACGTTATAGATAAGCTTTTCTCCTACTGAAAAGGGAAGCTCCGATGGAAAGGCCTGTTCCGCCCGCGCGGTGGGCGCCGCCCACAGACAAAACAGCGTAACGACTATTACGGCGCCGAAAGAACCGGCTATTTTGTGTTGGTCGCGAAAACGATCGACCATGGATCGAATTTTTTCATCCGCATGCATGTGTCGACCTGTAGATTTACCTCGTCCGTCAGCTCGTGGAGTGACAACGTATTGCTCCAGCCCAGCTTCCTGCAAACAGGATCGGCCGCCTCCTCCGCCCACCTTAAAAGCCTGTGGCTGCTCTGAAAGTGGTTTACCAGAACCACGGGTCGGCCGCTTTTGCAGACGCGTTTCATTTCCGACAGCGCTTTTACCGGATCGGGCACAACGCTTATGACAAACGTGGCGATAACATGATCGAAGGAGTTGTCTTCAAACTCCAGCATGCACGCGTCCATTTCGTGCAATGAGACATTGTCGAGCCCGTGCTCGCTCTTCTTTTTTTCCGCTTTTTTCAGCATGGATGACGAGAGGTCTATACCCACCACCTCGCACCCCCTGGGGTAGCAGTTAAGCGAAAGGCCGGTACCTATGCCGACATCGAGAACCCTGTCTCCGTACTTGATATTCATAGTGTCTATCGCGTACTTCTGCCGGGGATAAAAAAGCTGCTTGAAGAAAAAGTCGTAGATGTTCGACCAGCCGGCGTAGACCTTCTTAATATAATCCTGTTCCATGAACCTTTATAAAGCCTCCTAGAAAATGTTAGCAAAGGTGGATGGAATATAACAACTACACTAAAAAAAATCAATTCGGTCGGTCCTCCGGGCGGACTGCCAATTAATGTAAAGCCGATAGTTCCGACTGTAGGGGCGTCGCTTGCACCTGCGACGCTAAGCGGCCTCCACCCGCAGGGTGGCGGTTTTCGTGAAAAGCGATTTTAAGAGTAAAATCAAGGCAACATGGTTAAATCGTCCAAACGCAAGACCGAACTTGAGCCGACTCATATAACAATCCTGATGTTTACGGGAGTAATCCTTGCGGGCGCATCGCTCCTGATGCTGCCGTGGGCTCATAAACAGCCGATTTCTTTTGTAGACGCGCTATTCACGGCTACGTCTGCAACATGCGTCACCGGCCTGGCGACCGTAAACGTAGCTGAAACCTTCACCACCTTCGGCCAGGTTGTGATATTGCTCCTGATAGAATTGGGGGCCATCGGCATACTAACGGTCTCCTCCTTCTTCATGCTCGCTCTCGGCAAAGCGGTTTCAATGAAGGAGTCTTTCATCATCCATGACGCCTTCAGCTCTTCGCAAAAAATAAACATTAAAAGGCTCATCCGGATGGTCATTACGTTTCTAATCGGATTCGAAGCCGTGGGGACGATGATTTTCACCGCTTTATGGACAAACGAACTCGGCTTCAAAGGCGCGCTCTGGGCGGCTCTCTTTCACTCAATCTCCGCATTCTGCAACGCCGGCATCTCGATTTTTCCAGACACCCTTATCGGCATGGAGCAAAAACCGTTTTCAGACTTGACCTTCGCCATCCTCATTATCGTCGGCTCACTCGGTTTCATGACCATAACCGAGTTTTATGAAAGGGGAAAAAGCCGGAAAACCGGCAGAAAAACCTGGTCTTTGCATACGCGGCTCGTAATGCTTTATACGTTCATTTTTATCGTGATCGGGACGGCGGGCTACCTGGCGCTTGAATACCATAATACTCTTTCCGGAAGGCCGCTCTGGGAACAGCTTACGAGTTCCTTCTTTCACTCGGCATCGGGGCGGACGGCGGGTTTTCAGAACGTTGATTTCGGGTTACTCGAAAACACCACGCTTTACATGTTCATTTTGTTCATGTTCATAGGCGGCGCGCCCGTCTCCACGGCGGGCGGTATAAAAATCACAACGCTTGCGGTGATTATCGGAATGGCCGTATCGCGCTCAAGGGGCATGGAAAAGGTACATATCTTCAACCGGGCCCTGCCGGAAGAGATCGTCTCGCGCGCCATTTCAATAGTGGCCATTTCCATGACCATCGTATTGTAGTTTACAACGCTTTTGCTGTTTACGGAATCCGGCGCGGCCCCAAGCGTGCAGGAAAGCCGCGGCCTTTTCATCGAGATAGTTTTCGAAGTGGCCTCGGCATTCGGTACCACCGGGTCGTCAATGGGAATTACTCCGGACCTCAGCGTATCGGGGAAACTCCTCGTAGCCCTGCTGATGCTTATGGGCAGGCTCGGCCCGATTACCATTGCAATGGCCGTAAGCGCGCGTAAAGCGAGGGTCTCGTACCAGCTTTCGGAAGAGCCCGTTATGGTAGGATAAAAAGATGAACAAGAGATTCGCCGTACTGGGACTCGGCAAGTTCGGTTTTTACCTGGCCCGAAGACTATACGAACAGGGACACGAAGTTATCGCGGTTGATGTGGACAAGGAGGTGGTTCAGAACATAAAGGACTTCTCCACACAGGCGATAATTGCCGACGCCACGAACAAGGAAACGCTTCTGTCGCTCGGCATCGAGGAAGTCGACACCGCGATAGTGAGCCTGGGAACGAGGATGGATCACTCGATACTGGTAACGCTTCACCTGAAGGAAATCGGACTGAAAGAGATCGTCGTGAAGGCGATAACGGAAGACCACAGGAAAATACTCGAAACCATCGGCGCGACGCAGGTAATCTTTCCGGAAAAGGATATGGCGGAAAAGCTGGCTCTAAGTGTTTCGTCGCGAAACATACTCGATCACCTGGAACTTTCGCCAGGCTTTTCCATAATGGAACTGGCGCCAAGCCCTTCCTTCGTAGGCAAAACGATTAAAGACCTTCAACTCCGCAACATTTACGGAGTACAGGTTATCGCGATAAAGGAGCTTATCCCGGAAAGGATGAACCTTATCCCCTCACCGGACTGCGTCATAAAAGAATCCGACATACTGGTGGTAATGGGCAGGGACGAGGATTTGAAAAAAGTTGAAAACGTCATGTAGCCGGCTGTGTCGGCTGACAATTACGGTAGAGGCGGTCGCTATTCCCGCTGGTTCATACTTGCAGCTATGAACCGCACTGGTTGAAAGCTGTAACGGGCGTATTTAGTAAATCAAAACGGTCGGGTTCAGTCCGCAAAACTGAACCAGCCTGAGGTTTTCGTATCACGGCTTTGGCGTAATTGGCCGCATGGGCAATCGACCGCCTGCACGGTGATAGTTTAGAATAGTCTGTAAGAGGGGATAGCAATTGCAGAAACTTCTTTACGATAATAATGCCCTGAAAATACGCCGCGACGAAAACGGCATTCCGCTTATAGAAGCGGACGACCTGCCGTCCCTCATGCGCGGGATGGGGTACTGCCACGCGCTGGACCGGGGAATGCAGATTGTACTGATGCGCATACTCGGACGCGGACAGGCGTCCGAGTTCCTTGAATCGAGCGATGAACTGCTGGAGATAGACCTTTTCTTCCGTCGGATGAACTGGTACGGCGGTATAGACGATGAAATTTCCAAAATCACACCACAGGCGATGGCTGCCTGCCGCGCCTACTGTGACGGTATAAACGAATACATTTCAAAAAATATTCCGTGGGAGTTCGGGCTTGTCGGTTACCGGCCCGACCCATGGAAAATCGAGGACTCGATCCTTTTGACGCGTATGACCGGTTACCTGACGATGGCCCAGTCGCAGGGCGATATCGAACGTCTGCTGGTCGAGATGGTCCGCGCGGACGTGCCGATTGAAAAGCTGGAAGAGCTGTTTCCCGGCCTGCTGTCAGGCCTGGACGTGGAACTTATAAAAAAACTGAAAATCTCCCAGACAATCATTCCCGATAATGTGCTCTGGGGAAACGGCCTTCCGCGCTTCACGGCATCCAACAACTGGGTAGTCGCGGGCGCGAAAACCGCTTCGGGCAAGCCGATACTTGCGAACGATCCCCACCTGGAAACAAACCGTTTACCGAACATCTGGTACGAGACTGCTTTTGATATGAAGGGACGTTTCGCGATGGGAGCGACAATGCCCGGCGTGCCGGCGCTTTTGATTGGCCGCGCGAGCGACCTCGCATGGGGTGCGACGTACAGTTTTATGGACAGCGTCGATTCGTGGATAGAGCATTGCAAGGACGGAAAAAGGAGAAGCGGCGAAAACGGATGGAAGGAACTCCATAGAAGAGTGGAAACCATAAAACGCAAAGGCAAAAGCTATAAGACGGTAACTTTTTACGACAGCGAGCACGGGACGCTGGACGGCAACCCGCATATAGAGGGCTATTACCTCTCGACGCGCTGGTCGGGCGCAACCGCGGGAGCGGCGTCGCTGAACGCCAGCATGAAAATGTGGGAGGCGAAAAACGTCGAAGAAGGCATGGAACATCTGGGCGAACTGGAACTTTCTTTCAACTGGGTTCTTGCGGACAGGCACGGCAACATCGGTTACCAGATGTCCGGGCTGATGCCGCGCCGCGGCGAACATGCAAACGGGTTTATCCCGCTAAAAGGCTGGGAAAGCGGCAACGAATGGAAAGGGTTCGTGCCGCCGCGGGAACTTCCGAGAAAGCTGAACACGGAAGAACAGTTTTTCATCACCGCCAATAACGACCTGAACCGTTTCGGAAAGGCGGACCCTATCAACATGCCGATGGGCGAGTACCGGGCGGATAGAATAAAAAAGATGTTATCCGCGACGGATAACATGACTCCTGAAGATATTTTTAAAATTCAGATGGATGTCTACTCCCTTCAGGCGGAAAAGTATATGGAGATATTAAGGCCTCTGCTGCCGGATACGACGCAGGGCGGAATCCTTAAATCGTGGGACATGAAATACGACAGCGGCTCCGAAGGGGCGTACCTTTTTGAAAAGTTCTACCTGGCGCTCTACTACGAACTGTTCGGCAAAAACGGTCTTGGCGAAGAGGTTATCAAGCACCTGAAAAGCGAAACCGGAATCATCACCGGCTTTTTCGGCAATTTCGACCGCGTCGCGCTGTCTGAAACATCCGCGTGGTTCGGCGGCAAAAGCAGGGAGGATATTTTCAAGGGCGCGCTTGAAATGGCGCCGGCAACTAAGCCGAAAAAGTGGGGAGAAGCAATGCGGTACGAGATGACCAATATCTTCTTCAACGGAAAGCTTCCGCGTTTTCTGGGATTCGACATAGGCCCCGTCAGTCTTTACGGCGGACGCGCCACCATCCATCAGGGGCAAATATACAGCTCCCGCGGCAGGACGTCGAGCTATTGCCCCTCATACAGGATGGTCGCGGATTTCGCGGAAGAGCATATCCACACGAACCTCGCCGGCGGCGTAAGCGACCGCCGCTTTTCTTCCCTTTATTGCAACGACTTCGAAAACTGGCTAAACGGAAAATACAAAAAAGTTAAACGCCGGGTTTAAACGGTACGACGGCGCCACAGCCTGTCGACCTGAACAGCCGAGGACGGCTATCCCGAATTATTCATGAAGAAATTGAATTTTCAAATTATAGGTCGTAACCAGTTTA
>JBHHVT010000047.1:0-12106 GCA_046754425.1 Nitrospinota bacterium
GGACAAAATGGGCGACTGGGTAAACGAACTTCTTGCCAACCTGAAACGCGGCGACCTCAACACATTTACTACCAATGAAATTCCGGATTCGGCGACGGGGTTCGGGATGACCGAGGCGCCGCGCGGCGCGCTGGGGCACTGGATAGAGATAGAAAACAAGAAAATCAAGAACTACCAGCTTGTCGTGCCGACTACCTGGAACGGTTCGCCCCGCGATCACAAAGGGCAGAGATCGCCGTTTGAGGAATCGCTTATCGGAACGCCGGTAAAAAACCCCAAACAACCGCTTGAAATATTGAGGACCATACATTCGTTCGATCCGTGTCTTGCATGCTCGGTGCATGTAATAGACCCGGTTACGAACGAAGTTTACGAAACAAAAGCAGTTTAGAGGATTTGTAATGGCGCATCTCGGTATCTCGCCGCAGAAAAAGGCGCTTGTATATACGCGCAATTTTACTAACCGACTTATACACTGGCTGGTATTTTTCTCAGTGGTAGTTTTGATGTTTACCGGTTACTACATTGGAGAGCCGACAGCGGTTTACGGTTACGGCGAGGCATATAATCAGTTCGTGATGGCGCAGATCCGCCTTTATCATTTCTACGCGGCGATGGTTCTTGATGTATCGCTTGTCGTATGGCTCTACCTCGCATTTTTCAGCCGTCACGTAACCTACTGGAGGGAGATGATTCCCACTCCATCCGGCATCAAGGGCGCGATAGAAGTGGCAAAATGCTATTTCACATTTAAAAGACCGCCGTTTTATAAACATTTTGACCCGTTTGACGGATTACTGTTTCTGGTTCTCATTCTGCTGATGGTGTTGCAGCTTCTTACCGGGTTTCACCTCTATGTTCTCGCGCTTCCGACCGATTACTGGTGGGCAAAAGTGATACATTTTTCCACGGATTGGGTGGTATGGGTTTTCGGCGGTTCGCCGAACGTAAGGCTTGTTCACCACATTACCGAATGGATAATGCTTGCCGGGATAATCGTGCATGTATATCTGCAGGTAACGAAAACCATTATTTGGCAGGACGGGCACATAGGCCAGATAGTGGGCGGGTACAAATACAGGGATATCAAATAACCGCCCGGTATCAGACATAAGCCTGATAAATGAACCCCGCACCAAAAATCATCGTGCTCGGCATCGGCAATATACTCATGTCCGACGAAGGCGCCGGCGTTCGCGTTGTGGAAAAACTTCAGAAGGAATACAGTTTTCCGCCTAACGTGGAGATTTACGATGGCGGGACAACGGGGATGCATGGTCTCATGCCGTTAATCGAGGAGGCCGATCACCTTGTGGCAATCGATGCCGTTAACGGGCAGGGAGAACCGGGAACTATCTATCGATACACTCTTGAGGACTTTAAACTGACCATACCGAAAAAAATATCAGCGCACGATATCGGCTTCGTTGAATGTCTTACGATAGCCGAACTGACCGGCAAAATCCCCCAAAGCGTAATTATAATCGGCATAAAACCGAAGGACTTCTCCACCAGAAAAATGGAGCTTACAGACACGGTTAATAATAAGCTGAATGAACTCGTCGATGAAGCCGTTAAGGAGATTACCGCGTTTGGAGCATCGCCGTTAGGCCGCTGAATTTTGAATAAGCGGTATAACCGCTTATCGAACGGTGTCGTGTAGAGTACAATATTAGCAGGGCGCACGGCACGCCAGGCTGTCAGCTGCCGGATCTTGATACTAACCAACAAGCGCCAGTTGCACTTTAGTATGAGGGTAAGAGTGGAATTACGAGACGGTGCAGGTAATATGTTAGGGTGATGCCGGAAGAAATTTAATGGAAAATTTATTGGCGGGCTCTCCCGATATGTCCGGATAACAACTGCGCGATATGGAAGTTACCGAAGAAAGCGACGCCATTAATGAAATTCGGGATCTCGAAATCCGCTTGGAAAAAACCCTGGAGGAATCACGGCGGCAGGCTCGTGAAATTGTTAAATCCGCCAGGGGTAAAGCCGCCGCCATGGTAAGCGATAAGGAAAAAGAGCTTTCCCGGGCAGGGAGCGCTTCGGCACAAGAGGGATACGGTATGCGAGATCGGGAAACCACACCTGATTTGACCGGCAATAAACTGGACGACGCCATTGTTCGCAGGTTTGCAGACGATTTGCTAAAAATTATCATTAGATAAAGCTAAAAGGATATCTATGATCGTTCCGATGGAGCGAATAAGGATTGTCGGCACACAGGCCGATATGGATCGCTGCATAAAACGTCTGGAGGATTTCGGCGGCGTTCATATCACCGAATCAATAAAAGACTCGTTTCTTGCGAAAGCGGGTCTTGAGCAGGGGATGTCTCTAAAAGCTATCTCGGAAAAGATAAAAATTTTCGAAAGCCTCCTGTTCGAAGTAAGGACCTCTCTTGCACTTTTACGAGAGACCTCCCCTCAAAGCGTGAGCCGGCACGGTTTCAAGACCGTTCAAAGGGATTGGTATTCAATGCAGGTGCGGGACGAAATTAATTCGATGGCCGCCGATATCAGGCAGGCCGCGGATGCGAGCAGGGCGCTGAATGAAGAGATACTGGAAGTACACCGCTACAGGCTCCTTTTTGAAGAGTTTCAACCTCTTATTGAACAACTGGCCTCGTCCCGCAATATTGAAATTTACGGACTACATTTCAAAGAGAAAAGTGAAGAAATCGAAACAGGGTTGGAGAAAAAGCTTGATAGCGTGACAAAAGGCGCGTTCTCCATTCTGCGTGGCAAGGCGGGCAAAACCGGACATTCAATGCTTCTGGTTTATCCCGCGTCATTTCACGATGCTGTTCATGATGACATTTTTATGGACAAAAGCCACCGTATCGAGACGGTTCACGTGCCTGAGCGTTTTGAAAAAGAAAGTTTCGCCTCCACTCTTTCTTACCTTTTTAAGAGGGAGTATGAAGCGGTAAGCGAGTTGAGAAGGTGGCGGGAAGCGCTGCAAGACTACGCGGTGAATTGGAAAACGACTCTGCAAAACCATGAGAACGGCATTAAATACGAATTGAAAAGACTGCGGATAAAAAACTTCATGGCTTTATCCCCGCGGACATTTTGGATAAGCGGATGGATCCGTTCCGAGGATGGGCATAATTTGAGGAAGATCCTTGATCGGGAATTGGATGGTAAGGTTCAGGTATATCTGCGAAAACCTTCCCCTTCCGAGTTTGGCGAGGTTCCCGTTCAACTGCGCAACCCGGAATTTGCCGGCCCCTTTGAACGCCTTCTGACATTTTTTCCACCTCCCATGTACGGTTCGGTGGATCCTACTCTTCTGATAATGGTTTTCTTTCCCCTGTTTTTCGGACTTATGCTGGGAGACGTTGGGTACGGTCTCATACTCGCTATTATGGGCTGGCTAATCCGTAAAAAAAAGGGAACGGTTGCGGTATGGAATGATATTGCAACAATCGTATACTCATGCGCAATTACTACCGCCTTCTTCGGGATATTATTCGGCGAGTTTTTTGGAAAACTGTGGTTCGGCATCGGTCTGACGCCGCCTCTTTTCGACAGGAAAATAGAGATTCTTCACCTATTGGCAATCGTAATCATACTTGGCGGGATACAGCTTGTTACGGGAAAGTTTCTTGCAATTAAGGCCTCGATTGCGGGCGGCGACTTGAAACGCACCATAGTCGGAGTCTCGGACCTGGTAATAATATGTTCCGTTTTGTGGTTAACGGGAACAGTTTTATGGGATATGAACGCCGGTTCCGCGCCAGCGGTGCTTGTCGTAGCGGCATCTGTAAAAACTGTTGCGGGAGGCGTGTGGGAACTTTTGGAGCTTACAAAGCTTTTTACGAACCTGCTCTCCTATGCGAGATTAATGGCATTGGGCATCGCCTCTGTAATCCTCGCTGATATGGCTGACGATCTTTATTTGGCTTCGGATATATTTATATTCGGCCTGATAGGGGCAGTTCTTGTACACCTTTTAAATTTTGTGTTAGGCGTCTTCAGCCCGACGATACAGGCAATACGTCTTCACTACGTCGAGTTTTTCAATCAGTTTTACAGGCACGGGTTCGTAAAGTTTTCACCGTTTAAATAAAACTTAGTTAGCAGGAGGGTTTTGTTATGGATTGGGATTTAACGGCAATAGGGGCTGGAATCGCGGTGGGGTTGTCCGCGCTGGCCACCGCAATCGTTCAGGCAAAGGTCGGCGCCGCGGCAGTGGGTGCTATTTTGGAAAAGAAGGAGCTTACCGGCGTGATGATCGTTTTAATCGCGATACCAGAGACCATGGTCGTCCTCGGTTTCGTCGTTGCGGTATTAATAATCTACGCTAAATGAGCGTCGAAAAACTGCTTCTTACTCTTAAAAAAGAGGGGGAGCTGCGTCAGGAGGCCGTTCTGGAGCAGGCAAGAGAAGAGGCGGAGAAAATCCTTGCCGATGCGGGGGACATGGTCAAGCAAATGGACATTCAGATTAATCGCGAAAGGCAAAAACTGGCGGAAAAAATTAAAAAGATAAAAAGCAGCCGGAAGACAGTCGCGGCACGGGCCGCTAAGTCCCTGCTGGTGAAAAGATATACGGATTCAATCAAGGCTCTATGCCGGGAAAACTTTCGTGAGTACATGGACAAAGAGGACTATGATGAATTTATAAATCGGCAACTCGGCAGGGCGCGCTTGGAGCTGGGCGGAATCTCCGAATTTCGAGCCGATCCGCGTACCGCACGGGCGCTGTCATCGCGTATCAAAAAAGATGAAAAAGTGGTTGAAGATTCCTCCATAAGCGGAGGGTTCGTGGCGGTTTCAAAAGAAGGGCGGATAAAACTGCGGTGCGATTTCGACTCAATGATGGAAAAAGCGTGGTGGCGATGCGCGCCTGACATCGTAAAAAAAATTTATGAAACGGTGGAAAATGTCGATTGAGTACGTAACTACCAGGCTAAAAGCAATCCGATGCCGGTTCCCGCCCGAAGAAGCGCTGGAATCCATAATCACGGCTGACGACTACTCGACAGTCAGCGCCCTTTTGCGCGATTCGGTTTTTGGAAAGTCGATTAGGAGACAAAAAAACCGGAGTAATATCGGGGGCCGACACGCGTTGCTCAGAAGTGTGGACGAAACGAGGTTGAACATATTATATAAAGCGGCCGAAATCGTGCGCGGTTCAATGCCCGAGGTTTTGGAACCGCTTTTTTCACGCGTAGAACTTGAACAGGTAAAGGACGCTTTACGTTTCCTGCATTACGGTGAGCCTGTATATGAAAGGCGGTTTCGTCTCCTGCCGATTTTACGTAAAGACGATTGGAGTTTGCACTGGCGGTCATTTGGTACGCTCAGGGAATATATAGCCGCGTTGGAAAAGTACGATAACCCCTTCGCCGAGGCGATTAAACCGCAAGAGGGAAAAATAAAATGGGAAGAAATGGAAACGCTTCTGGAAATATATTATTTCGGAAAATACCTGCCGTCCAAAAGGAGTATGCTGGGCAGCGCGTATGACTATTTTGAAAGCCAGTGCGATCAGGTAAACGTAAATAGGGCGTTTTTACTGCGCGTAAAACATGAATCCGATGAGCCGCTGGAGAAATACTACATCCCCGGACCGGGAACAATAAAGTTTTCCAATTTCGCGGCAATGATCGCATCTCCGGCGGATGATTTTCGCGGGCATGTAGAAAAAGTATTTAATACGGAGCTGGATGCCGACGTTACCAGGGATTCCGCGATATTTTCACAGTCACTTAACCGTTCCCTTTTATATAGACACCGCGTAAAAGCGATAGTTAATCCTCACACATATTTGGACATACTTGTTTTTCTGGACGAACTGGAAGTAATGATTTCAAACATAAAACTTGCAATAAATTTCAAAGGAGCGGGTATGCCGTACATGAAGGCCGCGGATTATTTCATCAGCAGGAAGGTCGCGTAAATATGCAAACCAAAACATCGTTGGTTGTTCTGGCCGGCTGGGAATACGACCTCGGTTTCCGTCTCGGCGGCGCGCCGGTAAGGGCCATATCCGATAAAAAGTCGCTGAACCTGGAGATAGAGCAGGCGGTTAAAAACGGGGAGCCCGCTGTGCTTGCGATGCCGGAGTTTATGAAAATATGGATAACGGAAAAAAACATGAAAACCATCGGACGAGCGATGTTTCCACTTGTGGTTTATTACCCGTATCCCGAAGAGTGGGCTCCGGAGGAAGAAGCCGAAGAGACAATTGAGAAAATTGTTCAGGCCGCGATCGGTTACAGACTAAGGATTAAACTTTAATGGCCGGGAAAATTATAAGAGTATCGGGCCCGACCTTGCATGCATCAGACATGAAGGGCTGCTTTATGCACGAGATGGTTTCCATCGGAGAAGGCGGCCTGCAGGGGGAGATAATAAAAATCGAAGGAGATGTCGCCGCCGTTCAGGTTTATGAAGACACCATTGGCTTGAAGGTCGGTGATATAGTCGAGTCCACGGGAGAACTGTTATCTGTTGAACTCGGACCCGGACTTATCGGATCCATTTTTGACGGCATTCAGCGTCCGCTTGTTGCACTTTACGAACAGTGGGGAAAATTTATCAGCAAGGGCGCCAAGGTAAGCGCACTCGACCGTGAACGGAAGTGGGAGTTTTTTCCCTCGGTGCAGGCCGGAGACTTAATAAAGCCGGGAATGCTGCTGGGCAGTGTGCGGGAAACCTCGACCATACTTCATAAAATTCTGACGCCGATTGAGGTTGAGGGAGTTGTTAAGGAGATAGACAGCGGCAAGTTTACGGTAACCGAACCGGTGGCCGTACTGGAGGACGGCCGCGAACTTACTCTCAGTCATAAATGGAATATCCGCCAACCGCGTCCCAGTGCCGGCAGGCTTTCATCCAATATTCCCATGATAACCGGCCAGAGAATTCTCGATACCCTCTTTCCGGTGGCCGAAGGCGGAAGCGCCATTATCCCGGGTGGGTTTGGCACGGGGAAAACCGTTCTGGAACAAACGCTCGCGATGTTCGCTAACGCTGACATAGTTATCTATGTCGGGTGCGGTGAACGCGGAAATGAAATGGCGGAGGTACTTCGCAAGTTTCCAGAGCTTATCGACCCGTATAGCGGAAAGCCGCTCATGGAAAGAACGATACTTATCGGTAACACTTCCAATATGCCGGTCGCGGCAAGGGAGGCTTCCATTTACACGGGGATGACCATGGCCGAATATTACCGCGACATGGGATACCGGGTTGCATTGATGGCGGACAGTACATCACGGTGGGCGGAGGCGTTAAGGGAAATCTCCTCGCGTATGGAAGAGATGCCGGGCGAAGAGGGATATCCCAGTTACCTTCCCAGCAGGCTGGGTCTTTTTTACGAACGAGCGGGACGCATGCGATGCCTCGGACGCCCGGATGAAGTAGGAGTAATAACAATTATCGGCGCAGTGTCGCCGCCGGGCGGCGACTTCTCCGAGCCTGTAACGCAGGCATCCATGAGGCTTGCGTCCACTTTCTGGGCGCTGGATTACGACCTTGCGCACAAGAGACATTTCCCTGCCATAAATTGGCACGGCAGTTTCAGCCTCTCTTACCCGAACCTGATTAAATGGTACACGGATAACGTCGATAGTGATTGGCGGGAAACGGTGGCCGAAGTCCATTCCATTTTGCAAAAGGAGGAGGAGCTTGCCGAAATGGCAAAAATAGTCGGCGTCGACGCGCTGGGCGACCATGAACGTGTGGAGATGGAAACCGCGAGGCTCCTCAGGGAAGGATACCTGCGGCAGAGCAGCTATCAACCCAATGATGCTTTCTGTTCGCATGGCCGCCAGCATAAGATGCTGTCAATTCTTCTTTATTATATACGGACCATAACAGCCGCCGTAAAAGAGGGTGTCTCGGCGGACTACATCCTTGCCGCGCCGATGGTGGAACGGCTTTTACGCCTTAAAGAAATTCCTGAAAAACAGATTGAAAAGGAAATAGAAGCGCTCACCGGAGAGATAGCTGACTATATCGGCAAAGGGGCCAGTAGATGAAAAATCTTTTAGTTAAAGAATACCGGACAATCCAATCGGTAAGCGGTCCCCTTATTTTTGTAAAGTCGGCATTGGGAACCATGATGGGCGACATGGTGACAATTGAGCTTGCCGGTAAAAGTCTGAGGAGCGGCCAGGTTATTGAGCTTAACAATGATATCGCGGTTGTCCAGGTATTCGGTGTGACCGACAAGGTTAACCCTGAATCGACTGTAGTAAGGTTCAGTGACGAGGGGGCGATGATAAACCTTTCGCCGTTAATCCTCGGCCGTCTGTTTACGGGTGGTGGAGAACCCGGCGACTCGCTTGGCGCCGTCGAGCCGGTTTTAAGAAGGGACATAAACGGTAGCGCCATTAACCCGGTTCGGCGGGACAGCCCGGTAGATTTCATTCAGACCGGAATCTCTTCCATAGATGGAATGAACACGCTGGTAAGGGGCCAAAAGCTTCCGATTTTTTCCGGCTCCGGTCTTCCGGCGAATGAAATCGCGGCACAGATAATTACAAACGCGCAGGTAACCAAAGAAGGCGAGCAGTTCGCGCTGGTATTCGCCGGTATGGGAATCACCAGCAGGGAAAATGACTTTTTCAGAAAGACTTTTGATTCCACGGGGGCAATTGAACACTCGGTTGTCTTTATTAATCTTGCTGAAGACCCGGCAATAGAGAGACTGCTTACACCGAGGTACGCGCTTACCGCAGCCGAATATCTTGCGTTCGATTTGGATATGCAGGTTCTTGTGGTTATGACGGATATGACACATTACTGCAATGCACTGCGGGAAGTTTCCTCATCGCGCGAGGAGATACCCGGCAGGCGGGGATATCCGGGCTACCTTTATACGGACCTTGCCAGCATCTACGAGCGGGCGGGAAGGATAAAAGAGCTTCCCGGTTCCATAACTCAACTGCCGGTGTTGACCATGCCGGACGATGATATAACGCATCCCATACCGGACCTGACCGGTTACATAACCGAGGGGCAGATTATTCTGGACCGCGGCCTGCACCGCAGGTCCATCTTTCCTCCGATAAACGTCTTGCCCAGCCTTTCACGGCTTATGGACAGCGGTGTCGGAGAAGGCCGCACCAGAGAAGACCAAAGGCAATGGGCGGACCAGCTTTACATGTTCTACGCGAGGGGAATTGAACAAAGGGACATTGCCGCCATTATCGGGGAAGACGGACTCTCTGAACTCGACAGGCAGTACCTTTCGTTTGCCGACGAATTCGAACGTACTTTTGTTCATCAGGCTGGAGATAACCGCACCATACTCGATACGCTAAATCTTGGCTGGGAACTGTTAAGCCGTCTGCCGGAATCGGAACTCATCAGAATCGACAAGGAATTGACTAAAAAATATAAACCCTCGGACCGCCGGATGAATGATGAAAAAGATTAACATTTACAAGGACCATGCTTGTGCCGGAAAATAAAAACCGCCTGCAACTGCTTAAATTGCGCAATAAAAAGAAGATTGTTGAAAGAGCCGTAACAATTTTATCAGATAAACGCGACGCCCTGATGAAGGAGTTTCACGGAGTATCAAGGCATGCGTTAAAGGCAAGGCGGGAGCTGGAGAAGAAAATCCAAACTGCGTCAAGGTTGCTTTTGCTTGCCCGCGGGATCGAGCCACACAACCGTCTTGTAACGGCGGCGTTGGCCGCGAGGAAAAACGAGCTTTCTCCGGTTAATGTAAATAATATCTGGGGTGTAAAGATACCTGTAATCGAACACACGGAGCATGAACGGGGTTTGTTTGAAATCGGTTCGGCGCCGGGATTCAGGAGTCCGGTCGTTGATGAAACCGCCGATGGGTTCGGGAAAGTCAACAACGCGTTAATTGTAAGCGCGGTTGCCGAAAGCCATATCATGGTAATTGGCGGAGCGCTGCGCAGCACAAACAGAAGGGTAAACGCGCTGGAACGGTTGATAGTCCCGAAAATCGCTTCGGAAATAGAAGGTATAAGGAGCCGCCTTGAAGAGATGAGCCGCGAAGAACTGTTCCGCCTGAAAAGATACAAAAGATTGAAGCGACGCAGTATCTTGCAGCAAGGTTAGCCTGAAAGCCGCTTATAAAAGCTTTTATACTTCAGCGCCGATGACATCCCTATAACTTGCAAGTTTTACTTTGAACTAACTCCCAACTTTCGGGCCCGCGTCCCACACTTTTTTTGGCGTCTTGTCCTTATACTGATTAAAATTTTCATGGAATAGGTCCGCAAGCTTTTTTGCCTGGGCGTCGTAAGCGGAGGGGCTGTTCCATGTGTTTCGTGGATTAAGTATTTCCGTCGGAACATCCGGAGCTTCGGACGGCACCTGGAAACCGAATATCGGGTCTATCTGCATCGGCGCTTTATCAAGTGTACCGCTGAGCGCCGCATTTAAAAGTGCGCGGGTATAATCGATTTTCATCCGGGATCCTACTCCGTAAGGGCCGCCGGTCCAGCCGGTATTAACCAGCCAGCACTGTGCTTTGTGCTTTTCAATTTTATCCTCCAACAGCTGTGCATACACGGAAGGGTGGCGCATCATGAAAGGAGCGCCAAAACAAGCGCTGAATGTAGCTGTCGGTTCCGTAACGCCTTTTTCCGTGCCCGCCACTTTAGCGGTATAGCCGCTTATAAAGTGATACATGGCCTGATCCGGCGTCAGCCTGGCGATAGGAGGGAGAACACCGAAAGCATCCGCGGTAAGCATTATTATATTACGCGGGTGACCCGCCATTCCTGATTTGACAATATTGGGGATGTGCGTCAATGGGTACGAGGCTCGTGTGTTTTCCGTTAAGCTGTCGTCATCAAGATCAACACGTCGCGTTGCGGGATCAATTGTAACGTTTTCCAGGATAGTACCGAAACTACGCGTGCATTCGTAAATTTCCGGCTCCGCTTCGCGCGAAAGCCGTATCACTTTGGCGTAGCAGCCTCCTTCAAAATTAAATACGCCATTATCGGACCAGCCGTGTTCGTCATCGCCTATTAGCAGTCTGCTCGGGTCGGCTGAAAGTGTGGTCTTGCCGGTCCCTGACAGGCCGAAGAAAACAGCTATATCATCGGGATCGCTTTTGCTCGCATTTGCCGAGCAGTGCATTGAGAGGATATCCTGGCTGGGAAGGAGAAAGTTAAGAGCCGAGAAGATAGATTTTTTTATCTCACCTGCGTAAGCAGTGCCGCCAATGAGGACCAGCTTACGGGATACATGTAGCGCGACAAAAGTTCCGCTTCGTGTCTTGTCTTCATCCGGGTCGGCGTTAAAGTTGGGGCAATGAAGCACGGTAAAATCAGGTTTGAAATTCTTGATAATATCTCGTTCCCGTGGCTGCTGAATGAACATGTTTCGCGCAAAGAGGTTGTGCCAGGCACGTTCAGTAATAACCCGTACTGATTGGCGGAACTGTTTATCAGCGCCGGCATAGCAATCCTGCACAAAAACCGTTTTTCCGCGTAGATAGGCGGTCATGCGGTTAAGCAGGGTATTGAACCTTTCCTCAGGGTACTTTACGTTGACTTTACTCCACCATATATCATTAGTTGTTTTCGGTTCATCCACAATATATTTGTCTTTTGCGGCGCGGCCGGTATGCTGTCCCATGTTTACCACTAAAGGCCCCAAGTGGGCCATCTGCCCTTCAAAGCGCCTGATTGCAAATTCATATAACCCGGGAGTTGATACGTTCCAGTAAACCTGGTCAAGTTGATGAAGTCCTAAATAGTCCAGTTTATATTCTGGCACTAAATCATTTATTTCCATAAAGCTTACTCCTTAAAAACAAATGCTTTTATGTATTAACAGTGAGTGAATATCTTATTCGGAGATCATTTCCAAATTTGCTTTTATGTTTCATCCCGACATTATTGCCTATACAAAGTATATGCATTATATTTCTTTTTTCATATCTATATATAAAAATATAAAACACGTTCCGGTTACATTTCCTTAACCGTTACCCTGGAAACCAGGTCCTTGAAATCCTTTTTCCGGCACATGGCTGTGGCCGGTCTCAAGGTTGTGGCGGTCCCCGCGGCCACGGCGAAAGTGAGGCATTCCATATTTACGAGACGCCCCTCCAACTCCTCTCCGGCGAAACCTCCCACAAACCCCAAT
>JBHHVT010000048.1:0-11914 GCA_046754425.1 Nitrospinota bacterium
CTTCCCGGTAAAGTCTTAAAAAAAGTGCTTGGGAAAACGCTTTTGGAATACCACCTTGAAAGAATAAAACTTGTTCCAACGGTTGACGAGGTCGTTGTCGCGACAACAGTGAACGATACCGATAATCCGATCGTCGAGTTATGTGAACAAACCAACACTGCTTACTACCGTGGTTCCGAGCCGGATGTTCTTTCGAGATACTATGACGCCGCGAAACATTTTAACGCCGACGTCGTTATGAGGGTTACTTCGGACTGTCCCTTGATCGATCCGGCGGAAGTGGAAAAAGTGCTTCAACTATACATGAATAACTTCGATCGTTATGATTACGTATCCAATTTCGTTAACGAAAGGACATACCCCAGGGGAATGGAGGCGGAAATCTTTCCTTTTCGTCTGCTTGAGGAGGCTTCAAGAGGGGCTCTGGAGCCTCGCGACAGAGAGCATGTGACGACGTTCATCTACGAAAGGCCCGAACGATTCAGGCTCGGAGGTATCAGTTACGGCTCCGATGAAAGCCGCTATAGATTGACTGTTGACACCGAGGCTGATTTTGAACTGGTCGGTAAAATAATTGAAAATCTTTATCCGGCAAAAAAAATATTTAGTATGCGCGATGTTTTGGAATTAATGAGAGAAAATCCAGAATGGGAGTTGATTAATAAACACATAAAACAAAAATTTTAAATATTACAATGAACAAGAAGAAAGTAGCCTTTCGAGTTGACTCGTCATTTGAAATCGGGAGCGGACATGTAATGCGATGCCTTGCGCTTGCCGAGGCGTTGCGTGAACAAGGCGCGGAATTATTTTTCCTCTGCAAGGAGCATGAAGGAAACTTTAACAGCCAGATAGAAAAAAAAGGGTTTAAGCTGCACATATTAAATTATCCGGGCGATTTCAATACGATTGAAGACGCGGAAAAAACCGTGTCGGTATTGCGGGCAGAAGGCGGCGTAGAGTGGCTGGTGGCGGACAGTTACGAAATAGACCATCAGTGGGAAAAACTTGTCGGCAACGATACGCGCAACATTATGGTAATAGACGATTTGGCAAACCGGAGTCACGATTGCGATATATTGCTGGATCAGAACTATCACCATGATATGAATAAGCGTTACAAAGGACTGCTGCCCAACCGATGCATAACATTGCTGGGCCCGAGGTATGCACTTCTTAGACGAGAGTTCGTCGAAGCTAGAAAGGAAACAAGAGAAAAAAATGCACAGTCCCATCGCATTCTCATAAGCCTTGGCGGGAGCGATCCCGCAAACGCGACATTAATAGCGCTGGAGGCGGTACTGTCGCTGAACAGGCAGGATATGGAAACAGACGTGATTGCAGGTTCCTCAAACCGGGAGAAGGAAAAGATCAAAAAGTTGTGCGACGAACACTCTAATGTAAATTTTCATCTGCATGTTGATAATATGGCGCAGTTAATGGCCAAAGCAGACCTAGCCATAGGCGCGGGCGGTATATCCAATTGGGAAAGATGCTGCGTCGGTCTGCCGGCGATAGCTCTGAGCATCGATCTGATACAGGAGAAGATTCTAAAAGCGATGGCTGATGATGGAATACTTTTGTACGCGGGAAAATTAGGTGAGGCGTCACCGGAAAAAATAGGTTTCACGATAACCGCCGTTTTGGACAATCCGCATTTTAAAAGTTATCTATCCAAAAGAAGTATGAAATTGGTTGATGGTAACGGAGTAAAAAGGGTTGTGGAAATAATGTTGCCAAGAATAATTAAATTGAGACCGGCTGAATCTGCCGATTGTGATAACGTTTACAATTGGCGGAACGCGGAAGAGAACAGGATGCAGTCGTTCGACAAATTGCCGATTGAGTACGCGTCTCACAAAATGTGGTACGAACAGACTGTTAAAAGCGGGGATAAACTGCTTCTAATTGGTGAAGAAGAAGATAAGCCGGTAGGTGTTATAAGGTACGATTTCAATGACAATCAGGCAAAGATATCTGTTTATCTTGTTCCCGGCATGCACGGAAAAGGTTACGGGTCGTATTTAATTAAAGCCGGAAGCAGTTGGCTTCGGAAAAACTGTCCCGATATAAAAAAAATAAATGCGGAGATTGTGCCGGAAAATTCCGCCTCTGAAAAAGTATTTATTTCAGCTGGCTACAAACCTCGGTATAAGCTGCTTATAAAGGACTTAACGGATGAGTGAAAGGGAAAAAAAAGAGATAGTCATAGGTAACTGCCCTGTTGGCGAGGGTACCCAGCCTTTCATTGTCGCGGAGATGTCCGGTAATCACAATCAGTCGCTGGAAAGGGCGCTCGAAATCGTGGAAGCCGCGGCAAAGTCTGGCGTAAACGCGGTTAAGCTTCAAACTTACACTGCGGACACGATGACGCTTGACTTGAACGAACGTGAGTTTAGTATTAATAATCCTGAAAGCCTCTGGCACGGTTATTCGCTTTACGACCTCTATAAAAAGGCGCACACGCCGTGGGAATGGCATAAACCGATATTCGATAGATGCGCGGAACTTGGCGTCGTCTGTTTCAGCGCGCCGTTTGACAATACGGCGCTCGATTTTCTTGAATCGCTGGACTGCCCCGCATATAAAATCGCATCGTTTGAAAATATTGATCTGCCGTTAATTCGTTCAGCGGCCTCCAAAGGGAAACCTCTTATTATTTCCACCGGCATGGCCTCCATCGCGGAACTTGAAGAAGCGGTTCAAACAGCCAGAACGGCCGGCTGTGAGGATATAATTCTTCTTAAATGCACCAGCAGTTATCCGTCATCGCCTGATAATACCAATCTGAAAACAATTCCACACCTGCGGGAGATGTTCGATCTTCATGTCGGGATTTCGGATCACACGCTGGGAATAGGCGTTTCGCTTGCGTCGGTATCGCTCGGAGCCGTCTTGATAGAAAAGCATTTCACACTATCAAGGGACGATGGAGGCGTTGATTCACCGTTTTCGCTGGAACCGGTTGAGATGAAAAACCTCGTAGAAGAGTCCCGCCGCGCATGGCAGTCTATTGGGACCGTCACATACGGTCCTTCTGATGACGAAAAAGGATCCCTCCAGTTCAGGAGGTCGCTTTATATCGTGGAAGACATCGGGAAAGATGAACTCCTATCATTGAAAAATGTGAGGGCGATACGGCCGGGTCTTGGTCTGCCGCCGAAGTATTTAGATGTTGTATTGGGAAAACGGACCTCGAAAAATCTTAAAAAAGGAACGCCGCTTTCATGGGATCACATCTGATAATCCGCTTTTATTGAAAGTATATAGATGAATAAAAATATTCCACTCCTCGACCTGGGGCAGGAGATAGATGAAATCTACGAAGAGGTGCACCGTGCGATTGACGATGTGATTAAGTCGCGACGATTCGTGCTGGGGCCGAACGTTGAGGCGTTTGAAAAAGAGACAGCCGATTACCTCGGCGTGAAGCATGCGGTCGGAGTAAATTCCGGAACGGACGCCCTTATAATCGGATTGCGTTGTTTGGGGATAGGGCAGGGGGACGAGGTCATTACAACTCCTTTCACATTCGCCGCAACCGCAGAAGCCGTAAGCCTGGTGGGCGCGAAGCCTGTTTTCGCGGACATCGACCCCAATACATATAATATCGACCCTTCATTAATAGAAGAAAAAATCAATTGCAAAACAAAAGCGATTATTCCCGTTCATCTTTTCGGCCAGGGCGCGGAAATGGATTTAATTCTGGATATCGGCCGGAAGCATGACTTGAAAATAATCGAAGACGCGGCGCAGGGGATAGGCGGCGAATATAAAGGAAAAAAACTCGGTTCACTGGGAAACGTAGGGGGTTTTTCTTTTTTTCCGTCAAAAAACCTCGGCGGATTCGGAGACGGCGGATTAATAACCACCAACAGCGAAGAGACGGCGAACAGTGCCAGAATGCTGCGCGAGCATGGATCTAAAACAAGATATTCAAACGAAGTCGTTGGATACAACTCACGCCTTGACGAAATTCAGGCCGCGATATTAAGAGTGAAGCTTCCCCGCCTTGATAAGATGAATGAGGGCAGACGTAAGGCGGCTAAAAGGTACGATGAGATGCTAGCCGGTATATCGGAGGTAGTTATCCCGACCGGACCGGAATTTATAAAGCATATTTATAATCTATACACTATTAGGATATTGGACGGCAAAAGGGACTTGGTAAAAAATCATCTACTGAAAGCCGGGATTACGAGTGTGGTCTACTACCCTACGCCTGTAAACAAGTTGCCGCCATATCGAGACGGTAATTCAGATTGTCCTCAATCTGATAAAGCATCGGAAGAAGTATTGAGTCTTCCGATTTGGCCGTTCATACACGATGATGTGCAACAAAAAATATCGAATGAAATCAAAAAGTCGCTTAAAAGCTGAATTTTCAAATTTCTTCCATTGAATCATACGGAAACTAAAAACAGACACAAGGTATGCCTGATTGTCGATAATCCTCTCAGGGACCTGGACGGGCTTGTGCTGCTGGCATGGCACCTGGCGAATAGAAATATTGAAGTGCTTCTTGTGCCAATGTACTACAAAGAAGAGGTGCTACATATAAAACCGGACCTTGTACTTGTCAATTATGCGAGGCATGCCAATCACGATTTTATATCTCAATGCGCAACCTACGGAATTCTGGTTGGAGTCCTTGACACCGAAGGCGGCGTTATATTGAATTGGAACATATTTCTGGAAAACGTCGCCAGACATGTTGAGAATGTGGATTTATACTGCGTATGGGGAAAAAAACAGTACGAAGCCCTAAGCGGTAACGCCGCCTTCGCCGGCATAGTCCTGAAAGCTACCGGCTGCCCCAGATACGATTTCTGCGTTCCCCCCTGGAACGATGCACAGCCACAAATTCCTTTCGATAGTAAAAAAATGGTGTTGGTTAACACAAATTTCCCAATAGCAATACCACGATACAACACGGCAGAGAAAGAAGTTCGGGGGCTCATTGCCAATGGATACGAGGAAAAGTATGCCTACGATCTTCTTTCACAAAACAGATTAGCTCTTAATGAAATTATTAAAACGGTTAAGCATATTGCCGGAAAGTTTCCGCGTGTAACATTTGTTGTGAGACCGCACCCGTTCGAAAATGATGAATTTTACAAAACAGAGTTTAACGGTATCGGAAATGTGGAGCTACACAGGGAAGGGCCGGTCTTTCCTTGGATAAAAAGATCGATAACGCTTCTTCATTTTAACTGCTCGACCGCATTTGATGCGGTTATGCAAAAGGTGGAACCTGTTTACATGGAATGGATAAAACTTCCCTTATTACGCCAGGAAGCAAGTTATCTAATAAGCCAAAATGCAGGGTCCTTTCGGGAACTTGAAGATATGTTAAATACACTAATCAACGGCGGGAAGCTAAAGGTGAGCGAATCGCAAAATAATACAAGGGAAGAGCTGATTAGCGACTATTTCTTTGCAGCGGACGGAAAATGCGCTGAAAGAGTGTCCAATGCTATTATTGAAATTCTCGAAAAGAAAAAAGGAAAAAAGACGGCGGCAAACGGCGGTTATATAAGAAAAGTAATCGTCGGTTTATTAAAAAAACAGAAGTGGAGGAGCTTGGCCAGAAATATAGTTTTATATTTGCTAGGTAGCCAATACTATAAAAAAATAAAAACACTCTTCCTAAGCCGCGATGAAACCGGAAAAGAATTTAATGTTAATGATGTAAGGACAATATTGGATAGAATTTCATCCGCGTCCGGCCATAACGGCAGTTACGGATTGGAAAATGCGATAGCCCGGAATAACATAGCCGGCTTTAATGGAACGTTATTCTCTGTAAGGATATCCAGACTTAACTAAAGAGCGAGCAACCGCATTTACAGGCGCGAATGAAAAAAATGAAAGAAGCCCTTGGTTACAAAAAAGTATTTGTGAAAAATACTTCACTCAGCGCAGTACAGCAGGCAATAACGGTAATCGTAAACATACTACTCCTGCCGTACATGGTCTGGCATATGGGCGCCGACAACTACGGTTACTGGCTAATCTTAAAACTATTTGGAATAGGCGGATACATCACTCTTGCGGAATTCGGGTTATACGGTTCGATTGTGCGGTACCTTACCAGGTATAAAACAGAAAATAATACTGGTGAGTTTAACAGGCTATATGTATCCAGTCTCGGACTTTATTTTCTCATCGGTCTCATTTGTGCGTCAGCTATAATTCTATTCGCCTACTATGCGCTATTTACCGTATTCGCCATACCGAATGAACTTCATGACGATATGTACTCGGGCCTTGTGTTATACGGCCTAGTTCTGCTAGTTCAGTTTCCCGCCTTCGCGGTTAAAGCCTACTATATTAGCGTAAATGACTTTTACCATTTAAAAATATGGGAATCACTTAATCCTGTTTTATTTGCCGCTTCAATTTACATATTGATGCACTTTGCCGCTGACATCAAGATGATAGTGGCTACGGATGTAGTCGTAACTGTTTTATTATTTGCTCTGTTCTTACTGCTGCCCTATAAATTAGATAAATCCTATTCGTTGAAATTAAACTATTATTCTTCTGAAAGTATAAGGAACGTTTCGAGCCTGACCTATTACATATTCCTAACTAAAATAATTGGGCTTATCTATACAAGCACACCACAGATAATAATATCGCTTACGATGTTGCCGAAATACATGACCTATTATCATATTGTCACAAGGTTCCCCAGAATAATAAAAATGATCCAAACCGTCGGCCACTCGGCGCTATTGCCTCTTGCTGTTACGCTTGATACTAAAAGAGAACACCTGAGAAACAAGAGACTCTTTATACGTTCTACCCGCTATGCTCTGATGATTATCGGGCCTATACTAATGTTCGGTCTTTTTTATTCGGATGAGATTATATTCGTATGGATGGGCAGTGGATTTGCCTGGCTGGGAAAATTTCAGTTTCATTTTCTAATTTTACAATTTCTAACAGTGTTTATATCCATCGGGACGGCAATGTATATCAAGAGTGCACAGTATAGAGAATTCCTGCCATATAACATTACTGCTGGACTGTTGTACATTGTAATTACCACGTTAAATATCGATAGGCTGGGTATATGGTCGATTATTATCGGGTTATACGTTACTCAAGCGATAATAATAATCGCAAACTACATAGTGATTCAGAATACTCACCGATTTTCCTTGAAGGAATATTTCAATGAAGCCGTTAAGAGTCCGGTATTATTTGGGATCGCATTTTGCTGGGCGCTTTTATCTGTTTTTGAAAGTATTAAAGAGGCGAATAATTTATCTGTATTGGTGATATACGCATCATTGATGTTAACAGCATATATTTACGCTGTTTATAAGTATGGACTGTTCGAGCATGAAAAGGCAGAGTTATCCGCCATTTTGTGCGGGAAAGAAATCAAAATATGACGTCACAAATACTCCCATGATTAATGTTCTCGTTACAGCCGGATCGCCTGCCATGGTCAATCAGTTCGTTTTGATGGGCAGAGAGATGGTTTCACGTGGTATTACAATACATATCGTAGCGACCCGGAAGAACAGTTGGGATTTCCTAAAGAAGACGGGATGGGAGCATGGCCACTTTTTGGAATCAAAAAAAACTGGCGATGATAGTGAAAACAATCTACGTAAATACATGGAAAAATACAACAATCCCACGATAGCTGAGATGATAAAATCTGAAGAGGCTCTTATCGGCTGGAGTGAAACTGAGAAATTAAATCTGCTTACGAGCTTTCTGGATTTCTACGAGGAATATTACGATGCTAAAAATGTGAATATCGTAATGAAGTATCCTACTGCTTCGATGGCGGGCAGGGCGGCATACGCGGTAGCAAAACGAAAAAACATATCTACCTTTATCATTAATACCGGACCATTAATTAGGGAAAGTTTTACGTTTAATGATATTGACGAAGGCTGGCTGTGGTCTGAATTCTTTAAACAATATGAAAATGGAAATGTAATCGTAAACGAAAATAATAGAAAGTTCGTAGATGAAAGCGTAAGTGAAATAATTAAGTCAAAAAAACTATCTTTAAAGGTTAAACAAACCTCGCCTTTGAAATTCGGTTATCTTTTTCTAAAGTTTTTGGGAACTATATTTAAGAGTCACATTGATTACATTGAAGTGAACGAATTAAAAAAAGAATTTATGATGTTTCTAGACTATTTCTATTTTTGGACCAGGTACCATAATATTGAAAAGGGAAAACCATATATATTTTTTCCGTTACACATACCATGGGACGCGCAGATAGCAACCCGCAATCCTATGTTCTACTCGCAGGCTGCGCTAGTAGAGATGTTGGCGAGATCGTGTCCTCCTGGTGTCGACCTCTATGTGAAAGAACACCCATATTACCACGGGTTATGTAACAGGAAAATGCGGCGTGAATTGAAGAAAATTAGGTCGGTTAAATTTCTTGATCCATCCATTTCCAGTCTTGATGCAATCAAACACTCATCACTTGTGGTAACCATAAATTCAACAGCAGGCTTTGAGACTATAATAAATAAAAAACCGTTAGTCGTTCTCGGCAATCCCTTTTACGCCTACTATAAACATGCATATAAAATAGAGAACCTGAATGAACTCCCGCGCGTAGTGAATGAAGCTTTGTGCTTAGGTAACGAAATATATAGTGATTCCGACGAGTGGTACAAATTCATGTATAGTGCTCTAAATTCGTCAAAAAAAGGACCGATGCTTCTTTACAAAAAATACATGGGGTTTGAGGAGGAGCTAAATAAAAAGGTGATGGCTGAGCTGTCCGACGAGCTTGAAAAGAAGATAAGGTCTAGTTTGACGGCAAAACGGATAAACTGAAAAAAACATCGTGGATGCAGATTGATGAAAGTTCTATTAACGCGGCCGATTACCTATAGCAGCAACTCCTGGTATTTTCCATCGGGGCTAGGCTATATTGCGCGGTACATATCGGATGCGGGTCACGAAATCAAAGTATTCGATCCTGAAGTTGAGGGCGGTGATCTTAACAAACACTGCGAATTTATTAAAAACGAGAAATATGATGTGTTAGGCATCTCCGCGCTTATAAATAAATACGAGTATGTAAAAAAACTAGCGGAATCGAGTAAACAATACCATCCGCATTCAAAAGTTATCCTGGGCGGTAATATTACAGGACCGATATGGGAACTGCTTTTGAATAATACAAATATAGACGTTGTCGTATTTGGAGAGGGCGAAGAAACCGTAGTAGAAATATTAAAAGCATTCGAGAATGGTTTAGGACTGGAAGGGGTTAAGGGGATAGCCTTTAACCTTAATGGCAAACCATTCCATACCGAACTGCGGTCACCGATTATAAGTTTAGACGAAATTCCTTTTCCCGCGTATGAATATTTTCCGATGGAAAAGTATTTAACGACTCCCGGTAAACTGTCAAGGCAGGGACTAGGTAAACGAGACCTTTCGATGATTACGAGCCGCGGTTGTCCGTACAGTTGTACCTTTTGTTATCGCCCAGAATGGGAAAAGGTGAGGCACCGTTCAGTCGAAAATGTTTTAAGGGAAATTCGATATCTTATTGATAGTTATAATCTGGATGCGCTAACTTTCAACGATGAGCTGACTTTATGGAGCAAAAAAAACGCCTATAAACTTTGCGACGTTTTAGAGACGACTGGTATTTATTGGGGTTGTGTCGGAAGGATTAATATCGTAGATGAAAATCTATTAAAGAGAATGTATGAAACAGGGTGCCGCTGGATTACATACGGAATAGAATCGGGAAGCGAGACTATATTAAGGGAGATGAAAAAGAATGCCAAGGTTGAAAAGGCTAAACAGGCCGTAATCTGGACGAAAAAGGCGGGGATAGGAACTAATCCGACGTTTATTATCGGCTATCCGTCTGAAACACGCGAGACCGCCATGGAATCTGTCGATTTTATGAAAGCAACGGGTTTGCATCCGGATAGCTTATTTTTCGCTACGCCATATCCAGGTACGAAACTGTACAATGATGCGGTAAAAAACGGACGAATTACCGACAGCATAGAGGAATATCTGCATAAAATAGACGGCGAAGACGCGCATTCACTGCTGGTTAACCTGACGCAAATGAGTGATGAAGAGTTGCTGGCTTTAAGAGACGAGGTACTAAGGAAAGTAAAACCGACAAGCTGGGACCTTTTTAAAAAGGCGGTTGAAATTCTAAAGCAAAAAGGCTGGAAAACGTTACTAAAGAAAATAACAGGAAAGTTGAAACTTGTATTTTCAGGTACGTAAACATAATATGAAAAATACAGTTTATGGATAACAATCGCGAACCAAAGATAATAGCGGAAATCGGGTGCAACCATAAAGGAGACTTCTCCATAGCTTTGGATATGATTAAAATTGCGTCACAATTTTGCAAAGTCGATGTTGTAAAGTTTCAAAAAAGAAACTCAAGTGAACTATTGACCGCTGAGGAATACAATGCTCCACATCCCGAACCGAGGCACGCCTACGGTGCTACCTACGGTGAACACAGGGAATTCCTTGAATTCGACCTGGGTCAGCATAAGAAGTTGAAGGATTCGTGTGAAGAGTGGGGCATGGACTATTCCGTATCCGTTTGGGATGTCAAATCGGCAAAAGAGATAGTCGAAATAAATCCCAAGATTGTAAAAATTCCGTCAGCCTCAAACCTCAATTACAAAATTATGGGATACCTTTGCGATGAGTATGAAGGCCAGATTCACGTTTCACTCGGCATGACGACACCTGAAGAGATAGATTCTATAGTTCAGTTCTTCGTAGACAAGAGGAGGGAGCATGACTTGGTGCTGTACAGTTGCACATCCGGTTATCCGATTCCTCCCGAAGACATCTGCCTTTATGAAATTACGAGATTAAAAGAGTCTTACGGCGATAAGGTGGCCGCGATTGGTTTTTCCGGCCACCACCTTGGGATAGCCGCCGACATAGCCGCTTTTACGCTCGGCGCCGAATGGATTGAAAGGCACTTCACTCTGGATAGAACCTGGAAAGGAACCGATCATGCCGCCAGCCTCGAACCTGACGGCTTGAGGAAACTTACAAGAGATATTAAATACGTTAATAAAGCGCTTGGTATTAAAGAGAAGGAAATTCTCGATATAGAAATAGCACAGCGTCAAAAGCTGAAAAGAAATCTAACCAGGTGAAATGGCGGCAGGTAAAAGACTAATCTCAATCATTCCCGCAAGGGGCGGCTCCAAGGGTATAACAAAAAAAAATATAGTGCCGGTAAATGGAGTTCCGTTGATCTGCTATACGATCAGGGCGTCAATCAATAGCAGGTACGTGGATAGAACCATCGTCTCCACCGATAGTGATGAAATTGCCGCGATTGCCGTTGAGCACGGTGCGGAACTCTTTACGCGGCCCGCGGAACTTGCGCGCGACGACACACCAACTGAACCGGTAATGGAGAACGTACTCGATACACTGAAACAAAATGAAAACTACAGTCCGGAATACGTTTGTTTGCTCCAGGCGACCTCACCTCTGCGAGTCGGCAGTGACATTGATAATGCCTTTGAGCAGATAATAGAAGATGGCTCCGACAGCCTTTTGAGTTGCTGCGATTCCCACTCGTTCCTTTGGAAAAAAGGCGGCGGTTCGGCGGTACCGATAAATTACGATTTTGGTAAAAGGCCGCGTCGGCAGGAGATGGAACAGTACCGTGAAAATGGCGCGATTTATATCTTTAAGAATAGCCTGTTTGCCGATTCCGGTAACAGACTTGGCGGGAAAATATCCCTGTATGTGATGGATGAAAGCAGATCGGTAGAGATAGATACCCAATTCGACCTTAGAGTTGTCGAGCAGGTTATTTCCGAAAAAGCTGGGGGATTACATTTTGCAGATGACCTGGCAAAGCGGGTCAAACTATTCATTACAGACGTAGACGGGGTGC
>JBHHVT010000049.1:0-11635 GCA_046754425.1 Nitrospinota bacterium
GTTACGACCTATAATTTGAAAATTCAACTTCTTCATGAATAATTCGGGCTAGCGCGTTTATTAGTAATGGACACTAATAAAAGTTACAAAATCTTTTGGCCCGATATCCCGGAGCGTTTTTTAATTTCAGCCCGCAGATCGTCATAGCCTTCTCGACCCATCATCGCGTAGGTGTAGTTTTTACCAAATTCGACACCGGGCTGGTCGAAAGGGTTTACCTGATAGAGGCCGCCGGCGAATGCGGCAGCAAGTTCCAGTATGTAGATTAACTGTCCGATCGTATGGGCCGAAACCTCCGGCATTATTATCGAGATATACGGTCTGTTGTGAGTGGCAAGGGCGTATTTGGTTCCGTCGTTTTCCACCTTCATAAGTTCGTTCAGGCTCGATCCAGCAAGATACGCCAATTCCGGGTGGTCGGAAAATGTATCGGGGATATCGACACGCTTGCAAAAATTTTCAATTTCAAGAAAGACCAGCAGTTTATCAAAAGGGCCTTCAACGTATAGCTGAACCTGTGAATGCTGGTCCGTCACGCCGAGCGCCTTTATCGGCGTCTGGCCTGTATGTACTTCCTTGCCGGTGCTATCGAATCGCTTACCGAGGCTTTCCGCCCAGAGTTGGCGGAAAAAGTCCGCTATTCCGTAAAGTTTGGAAGAGTAGGGCATCATTACGACGCTGCTTTTTGCTTTTTTGGTATCCGCCAGGTAAAAAAGAGCTGATAAGAGGTACGCGGGGTTTTGCATAAGGTTTGCGGCGGCGCAACGTTCATCCATCCGGGCGGCTCCGGCAAGGAGGGCGTCGATATCTATGCCGGCGCAAGCCAGCGGTACGAGGCCTACCGCCGAAAAAACGGAGAAGCGTCCCCCGACGTTTTGGGGAACTTCAAATGAGGCGAGGCCGTGTTCCCCGGCGATTGACCTGAGCGGGCCTTTTTTGCCGTCCGTGATAACGACGATCTTTTTTTTCCATTTGCCTTTTAGTTTTTGTTTAAGCATCTGCTGAACGATCAGGAACTGCGCCATCGTTTCAGCCGTCGACCCTGATTTGGATATAACGCAATAGCAGGTCTTTTTCGGGTCCGTTATCCGAAGCAGCTCGTCAAAAGCGTCGGGATCGATATTGTCGGCGACAAAAAGCCTGGGATAGCCGTTTCGTTTTCGCTTCGTCAGCAGGTGGGAAAAGCTATGACCGAGCGCTGTATGTACTGCGGTAGTTCCCAGGGCGGATCCACCGATTCCCAAAACGATGAGGTTTTCGTATTTTTCCCTGATTTTTGCCGCAAATTTTTTTATGCCGCGTGTATCGATTTTCGGCAATTCAAAAAAGCCGATCTCGCCTTTTTCCCTGAGTTCGGTCAAGTTATTGTGGATTTCTTCGGCCCGGCCGGAAAGCGACTCAATCTGTTTAACTGTTAAGCCGTGTTTTTCACCGACCATGTTTTCCATCAGCCCCGTATAGTCAAGTGAGATATCGCTCATGCCGTCCAACTCTATAAATTATTTATGAATGTATTTATTGATTAAGGGGTTCAAGAGGATATAATACCATCTAAACCGATTTCATTGAAACCGTAGATGTAGCAGAGTAGCGTCGTCAGTCTGTTCATAATCTAAATGGAGCTTTTTAAATAGTGACTATCAAGCTGCCGATTGGATCGAAACACAGTGGTACCGTTGCAAACAGCGACCATCAGATACAACTACTGATAGTCGATGACGATGAAACGATCAGATCCACACAGGAAGATTTTTTCAATCTTAACGGGATAAATACGCATTCGGTCAGCACCGGCGAAGAGGCGTTAATCAAATGCTCCAAAGAAAACTTCGATGTAATCCTGACCGATATGAAAATGCCGGGGATGACCGGTGTCGAACTGCTGAAAAACCTCAAGGAGCGAAACAATACAGCGGAAATTATAATCCTCACGGGATACGGAACGGTGGAAACCGCGATAGAAGCGATACGCGCGGGCGCTTTCAGCTTTCTGCTTAAACCGACGGAGTTAAGCAAGCTGCTTTTAGAGATCGAAAAAGCCGCAAATACCAGCCTGCTGAAGCAGGAGATATTCGTACTCAAACATAGTGAGGCGCAAAAAGACCCTGTCTTTTTTGAATTCAAAAGCCCCAGCATGCGTGAAACAATGGATCAGTTAAAACTCGCGGCCAGAAGCGAATCCGCGATACTATTGCTGGGTGAAAGCGGCGTCGGTAAAGAGGTGGCGGCAAATTTTATTCATATCAACAGCCCGCGACGCAAGAACGCTTTTATAAAACTTCACTGCGCGGCGCTTTCAACCGGAACACTGGAGAGCGAACTGTTCGGACATGAAAAAGGGTCGTTCACAGGAGCTATAAGCGACAGGGAGGGCCGGTTCGAGCTTGCCAACGGCGGCACTATCTTTCTTGATGAAATCAGCACAATCTCTCTGAATACTCAGGTGAAGCTGTTGCGAGTGCTTCAGGAAAAACAGCTCGAGAGGGTGGGCGGCAACAAGACCATTGTAGTGGATTTCAGGCTCGTTACCGCGTCGAATGAAGATTTGCAGGTACTCATTGATAAAGACAGGTTCCGCAGGGACCTTTATTTCCGAGTCGGAGTTATACCAATCCGGATACCATCACTAAGAGATATGAGGGACGACATCCCGTCTCTGGCGCGATTTTTCATTAACAGGTTTTGCATATCCATGGGTAAACCGGCCAAGAGGATATCAACTGACGCCTTAAAGGACCTTATCGCCTATTCGTGGCCGGGCAATATAAGGGAACTCCAAAACGTTCTGGAAAGAGCGGTGGTGTTGGATAATGACGACATAATTTCCAAAGACGACCTGCCGACTGAAATTACAAGGACAGCGGTTGAGTCGGATTTCGACCTGATAAATGATCAGGGTTTGAAAGAAGTTATGGGCCAGTACGAGAAATACTTTTTGCAAAAAGCGCTGGAGCATAATGGGTATAACGTAACCCAGACCGCAAAACATCTGAAAATTACCCGCAGAAACCTTCAGCAAAAAATTAACAGGTACTCAATAAAGAATACGATTTCCTGATTACTGCCTTAATAGAAGCTCGGCTATCTGGACGGCGTTAAGCGCGGCGCCCTTGCGGATGTTATCCGAGACCACCCACATGTTAAGTCCGTATTTTAGAGTGTTGTCACCGCGTATGCGTCCGACAAACACCTCGTCCCGGCCGGCACACTCCGTCGCAAGCGGGTAGCTGTTTTCCGATGGGTCGTCAACGACGGCAACGCCAGGTGACAGCGCGAATATATCTCTCGCGTATTCGGGAGACATCGGCGATTCGAACTCCACGTTTAGCGATTCGCTATGGCCGTAAAAGACCGGCACCCGAACCGTGGTGGGGCTTACCAATAAATCCGGTTCTTCCATAATCTTACGGGTCTCGTTTACCATCTTCATCTCTTCCTTCGTATAGCCGTTTTCCAGAAAAACGTCGATATGCGGAAGGCAGTTGAAGGCTATCTGGTGCGGGAATACTTCCGCTTCCAGGGGCTTGAAGGATAGCAGGCTGCGTACCTGACTGCTTAGCTCCTCCACGGCGTTCTGGCCCGCACCGGAGACGGCCTGATATGTTGCTACGACAACGCGCCTGATTTTTGCCTTTTGGTTTAGCGGATGGAGCGCCGCCACCATCTGAATGGTGGAACAGTTCGGGTTGGCGATTATCCCGTTATGTTTTTGAGCGGCGTGAGGGTTAACTTCCGGCACAACCAGCGGAACGTCGTCTTCCATGCGGAACGCGCTGGAATTGTCTATTACGACCGCCCCGGCCTCCACAGCGGCATGCGCGAACTCGCGGGAACGCGACGCCCCGGCGCTGAATAGGGCTATGTCGATTCCGCTAAACGAGTCCTTTGTGAGGATTTCTACGGCTATCTTCTTTCCCATGAAGTCATGCGATTTTCCCATGGAGCGTTCGGATGCCAAAAGACGCAATTCTCCGACCGGGAACTTGCGCTCGCCGAGTATCTTTATCATTTCGCTGCCGACGGCGCCCGTCGCGCCGACAACGGCGACGTTTAGATCGGTCTGTTTCATCCCATCTCCTTGGCCACTAGGCCGCCCATCTCCGATGTGGACACTCTCGTTGTTCCGTCGGTATGGATGTCCGCGCAGCGGTAACCTTTATCGAGTACGGTGGCTACCGACTTTTCAATCTCCAATGCCGCGTCCGGCGCGTCAAACGAATAGGTTAGCATCATGGCCGCCGAAAGGATGGCGGCGATCGGGTTTGCGATTCCCTGTCCCGCAATGTCGGGCGCGGAGCCGTGAACAGGTTCGTACATTCCCTTCGCCCCGGACAGCGAGGCGGACGGCAGCATTCCAATGGAGCCGGTCAGCATTGCCGCGGCGTCGCTCAGTATGTCGCCGAACAGGTTGGTGGTCACGATTACGTCGAACTGTTTGGGGTTGCGGATTAACTGCATGGCGGCGTTATCCACGTACATGTGAGAGAGTTCCACGTCGCTGTAATCCTTATGTACGTCGATTACCACTTCGCGCCACAGCTCCGTGGATTCCAAAACGTTCGCCTTGTCTACCGAGCATACCTTTCCCTTGCGCTTTCGCGCCGCCTCGAACGCCACCCGCGCAATGCGCTCAATCTCCGGCGTGGTATAGACAAGGGTGTTAACGCCGCGTTTACCGCCTTTGTAATCCTCCACTCCGCGAGGCTGGCCAAAATAAATCCCTCCGGTCAGTTCACGCACAACCAGAATGTCTATACCTTCCACCACTTCCCTTTTGAGTGTGGAGGCGTCAACCAGCGGATCAAAGAGTCTGGCCGGGCGAAGGTTCGCAAAAAGATCAAGCTCGGACCTGAGGCCCAGAAGCGCCCGCTCCGGTCTCAGGGAGTAATCCAGTTTTTCCCACGTCGGCCCGCCCACAGCGCCGAGGAAAATGGCGTCCGCTTTTTTCGCGCTCTCCAGGCTTTCCTGCGGAAGCGGTACGCCGAACCGGTCGTAGGCGGAACCGCCTACCGGCGCGTCGATGAACTTAAAACCAAAATTTCTTTTGCCGTCCACGAGCTTTAGTATTTTTACGGCTTCTTCGGTTACTTCCGGACCGATTCCGTCGCCTGCGCAGAGCGCTATCAAAGGCATTTCGTTAAGTTCCTATTTTGTGGCGGACCGATTCCATAAGGCCGCCCGCCTTTATAAGGTTTTGCATGAACTCAGGAACGGCTCCCGCCCGATAGGTTTCGTTTTTTGTCAGGTTTGTGATTAGGCCGCTTCCCATATCGACTTTCAGTTCGTCCCCGGCGGAAATTTTTTCCACAGCCTCTTCCGATTCGAAAATCGGCAGTCCCATGTTAAAGGCGTTTCGATAAAAAATCCTCGCAAACGATTTCGCAATGATGCACGAAAGTCCCGCCGCTTTAATGGCAATGGGTGCGTGCTCCCTGCTGGAACCGCAGCCGAAGTTTTTTTGCGCTACGATGATATCTCCCTTTTGCATCTTTTTTACGAAATCCGGGTCGGCGTCTTCCATAACGTGCTTCGCCAGCTCTTCGGGATCGGAAGTTATCAGGTATCGCGCCGGGATAATTTCGTCCGTGTTTACATCGTCTCCGAAGAGATGCGCTTTTCCTTTTATATCCATTATGCCATCTCCTCGGGCGAAGATATTTTTCCTGCGATGGCGGTGGCGGCGGCGACTGCCGGTCCCGCGAGGTATACCTCGCTTTTCGGGTGTCCCATTCTTCCCACGAAGTTGCGGTTAGTGGTAGTGAGCGCCTTTTCGCCGGACGCCAGTATCCCCATGTGTCCGCCGAGACACGGTCCGCATGTAGGCGTACTGACGGTTGCCTCCGAGTCCATAAAGATTTCCAGCAGACCGTCTTTTAACGCCTGTTTGTAAATCTCCGGAGTCGCCGGGATAACTATCATCCTCACATTTTTTGCCACTTTTTTACCTTTCATAATTTCGGCCGCAACCTTCAGATCCGAGTACCTGCCGTTTGTGCACGAGCCGATTACGACCTGATCCACTTTTATGTCTCCCGCTTCGCTTATCCCTCTCGCATTCGACGGCAGATGCGGGAAGGCCACCTGCGGCTCGATGTCGTCTCCGTTGATTTCGATCTTTTCGCAGTACGCGGCGTCCGTGTCGGATGCGTAATATTTCGGCTCCCGTTTGAATCGTCCTTCTACGTACTCTTTGGTTACTGAATCGGGCGTAAATATGCCGTTCTTGGCACCCGCCTCGACCGCCATATTCGAGATAGTGAACCGGTCGTCCTGCGTAAGGCGCGGTATCATGTCGCCGGTATATTCCATGCTTTTGTAAAGCGCGCCATCCACGCCTATTTTGCCGATGATGTAAAGGATTATGTCCTTACCAGTCACCCATTTTTGCGGCTTGCCATTCAGCTCGAACAGGATTGATTCCGGCACCTTGTACCACGCCTGCCCGGTAATCATCGCCGCCGCGAGGTCGGTACTGCCCACGCCCGCGGCAAACGCGCCCAGCGCCCCGTATGTGCATGTATGGCTGTCCGCCCCTATAACGAGATCGCCGGGGCCTACTATGCCCTGCTCGGGGAGCAGAGTATGTTCTATGCCCATTCGGCCCACGTCCCACCAGTTGGTTAATCCCTGCTCCAACGCGAAATCGCGCAGCATTTTTACCTGCTGGGCGGATTCGATGTCCTTGTTGGGTGCAAAATGATCCGGCACAAGGACCACGCGATCCTTATCGAAAACCTTTTTTGCTCCTATCCGTCGGAACTCCTTTATGGATATCGGGGCGGTTATATCATTTGCAAGCGCTATATCCACCCGGCACTGTACCAGCTGTCCGGGGTCGACAGAGTCGAGACCCGCATGATCCGCAAGTAACTTTTCTGTAATCGTCATTCCCATTTTTACAAGCCTTTATTGTTTGTTAAAGAACTGAAAATTTTACCAAATATTGGCGCTAAAGGGTTAAATGAAATCAAGTTTAGGTAATTTACCCATTTAAACCAATATTATGCTATATTTTGTAGTCAGGTTTATTCCAAATAACGTTCGGTCTGCTGTTCTCCATGTCGCGATGATACCTGCTATGAACAATGAAATAGAAAAAGAGATATTTAGCAATTTTTTATCCGAGTCTTCGGAACAACTGGCGGAACTTGAATCGGCGGTAATTGAGCTTGAATCCAATCCGGCGGACAGGGCAAGCGTCGACACGATATTCCGCTGTTTTCACTCGTTAAAAGGATCAAGTTCAATCTTCGGCCTGACAGGCCTGAAACGCTTGGCCCATACGTTGGAAAGCCTTATGGACCGCATTCGATGCCAGGCGCTCGAACCTACTACGGATATCATCAGTTTCATCCTGAAGGGGAAAGATTATCTAAAAAAGATACTAGGCAAGTTGGGCGAAAAGGACAGGAGTAATGAGCTGACTCCGAAAGAAGAGGATTTCCTTGAAGAGTTAACTTCAATTCTTTCCAAACCTGAATCGACAGACGCGGTCAACAGTAAATTACACGGTGAATTGATGAAATTCCTGGAGCGTCCGGACATTAAAAGCGAATTGGAAAACAACGAACCTCTTATGGAGATAGTTGAGGTCATCAGGGAGCACTCGCCAAACCTTGTCAAGGAAAGGCGCGCAAACGCGCAGGAAAAGCTTTTTTTTGAAGAGTTGGACGTATCAAGGGAATATTTCGATATAAAAACCACGGTGGACGAAGTTAATCAACAGAACTTCTCCGACAGTCATGTAAAAACCGTTTTTACCAGTCTCGACTCCCTTATCGATAAACATACTGAACACGGGTCGGCCGAGCCGCTTGCTCTGTTGCACCAGTTAAAGGAAGATTTACAGCTAATCTACCAGGAAGGCACCGGTTTCGACGAACTGCTCGCGGAGATAACGCAGGAGAGTATGGGAAAATACAGGGCAATGCTTGAAACCCCGAAGATGGAAAAGGAAATGGTTCAGGTGGAAGATTCTTCCAGCCAACCCAGTAATTCGGTTCGTACTAGGCATATAAAAGTGGATCAGGCCAAGCTTGACCAGGCAATAAGTACCGCTGGGGAGATGGTCGCGGTTTCCGAGTTTTTCAACTATCTTCAAACGCAGATAGTCAACGGCGGGATAAGTGAAAACCTCGTCAATCTTAAAGACGCGATTGCTTCCCTCCAGGCGCACAGCGACGCGCTTTCGCGCGAACTGTACGATATTCGAAAAGTTCCGATAAAGGAGGCGCTTCAAACTCTACCCCGGCTTGTGCGCGACCTGCAGGTTTCATTCGGTAAAAAGGCGCGGCTTGTAATGCTGGGCCAGGATACGCCGGTGGATAAGGGCATGGTGCCGAAACTGGAGACGATGTTCGTTCATATGGTCCGAAACAGCATCGACCACGGATTGGAAACTCCCGATATTCGAATCGCCGCCGGCAAGCCGGAGGAAGGTACGCTAACCCTGGCCGTAACGAAGAACGAATCACATATCCTGATTACTTTTGACGACGACGGCAGGGGAATTGAGGCCGAAAAGGTTAGGCAAAAACTGGTTGCATCGGGAACCATCAGGCCGGAAGAAACAGAATCGTTATCCGAGCGTGAATTGCTAAACCATATTTTTGCACCGGGGTTTTCCACATCCGAAAAGGTTACCGAAACGTCCGGCAGGGGAGTGGGCATGGATGTCGTAAATTCCTATCTTCACGATATGGGAGGGACGGCAAAGGTGGATAACCGTCCGACAAAAGGCGTTGCCATCACGCTTTCGATTCCCCTTACGCATACGACACTGGTTAAAAAAGGGCTCGCGGTAGCCGTCGGGAAGGGAGTTTACCTGATTCCGATAGAGATGGTCCTGGAGTCGTTCCGGCCCGGTGAAAACGACATTACTACCATCGAGGGCAAGGGGGAGATGGTTAACCGAAGGGGCGAGATTTTCTCGCTGATAAAACTCCACGATATCTTTAATGTAAAAACAGTTGTCACAAATACCGAAAACGGCATTCTCGTGATGGTACAGTATAAAAGACACAAGGTATGCTTTTTGGTGGATTATGTCATAGGGCAGAGACAGATAATCTATAAACAGCTTGCGATTAAAACAATGCGCCAGCCGTCGCCATTCGAAGGTGTTTCCGTGTACGATGGAAGCAAGCTCGCCATGATACTGGATGTAAAGGGAATAATAGATCAACTTCAGCTATAAATATATGATGATACTTTATGGGCTTGAATGAGAAATAAGGTATTCGTGTTACCGGGTGAAATGGCGGTTTCCAGACAGCCGTCGGAGATAGCAACGCTCCTCGGTTCATGCGTCGCGGTTTGCCTTTACAACAAAAAGATCAAGGCCGGCGGCTTGAATCATTATATGCTTCCCACCGGAGAAAAAGAGGAGATGAAAGGCAAGTATGGCGATTACGCAACCGGAAAGCTGATTGAGATGATGCTCCGCCTGGATCCCAACATACGGAACCTGGAAGCTTATTTGTATGGCGGGGCCGCAGTTGTGGGACACCTTAGTACCGGTGCCGGCATCGGAATTAAAAATATTGAGATGGCAGAAACCATGTTAAAAAAATACGGAATTCGTATTACATCGCGCGAAGTAGGAGGAGAGAACGGCCGCAAGATATTTTTCGATTCCGAATCCGGAGAAGTAGAGATGCGCCTGATAGAGCGCTCCGAACTCACAAAGCAGATTGACGCTAAAAAACGCGCAATAGCCAGCCGAAAAATACGCGTTATGGTAGTGGATGATTCATCAACAGTTCGTCAGATTATCAAAAAGGCGCTTGAACTGGATGACGGCATAGAGGTCGTCGGTGACGCGGAAGACGCCTATGAGGCCAGAGAGATGTTAATGGAACTGGACCCCGATGTGCTTACGCTCGACATAATTATGCCGAAGATGGACGGCCTCACGTTCCTGAAAAAACTTATGCTGCACTTTCCAAAGCCGATTATCATCGTCAGCACGATAGCGAGCGACGGCAGCAAGCAGAAGATGAGAGCCCAGGATATGGGTGCGGTTGACGTAATCGACAAGGAAGAGCTGAAGCTCTACCAGGGTCTTGATAAGGCGTCATCCGTTCTCATAAAGGCCGTGCGGAGCGCCGCCGTTATGATGGTTAAAAAGAGAAGCGTGGAGGAGATAGGCCACATATAGTATTGACGCGGAAGTCCTTTTACTCTTCCCGCATGCCGTTTTCTTATTATCCTCCCCCGTTGAGATAGTATTCCGCCAGCTCTTTCCTGAGGTACAGCCTTGCCCTGTGCAGGCGGGTTTTGACGGCGGGAACGGAGATATCCAGCATCTTCGAGACCTCTTCCGAACTAAAACCTTCCACGTCCCGCAAGACAAAAACGACGCGGTACTTTTCATCCAGCGAGTAGAGGCTTTCATCGATTTTTTCTTTAAGCTCACGGTTTAAAAGTTCTTTGGAGGTTGAGTCGGTCCACTTGGCGTCAACGCCTTTGGTGATTTCCATCTGTCCGGGCGTGAGATCGTCCAGCGAAAGATGGTGGCTGGGTTCATTCTTCTTTCTACGCATGCTCCTGAAACAGCTTGTTGAGGCTATTCTGTATATCCATGTTTTAAACGATGCTTCCCCCCTGAAATCCTTCAGGTACCGGAAGGCGGTCAGGAACGTATCCTGAAGCCTGTCTTTGGCGTTGTCCCTGGAGCGGCACATACGGGTGAGGAAACCGTAAATTCTATCTTCGTAACGCGTCATCAATTCGTCAAACGCTTGACTGTCGCCGCTTTTAAAACGGTCGACCTCTTTTGAGTCGTCGTCAACTATTTTGGTCATGGTATTTTTATTGTATTTTACGGATGAATGCGGATTATATCACTAATAACGAGTATGTAACCTTTTGTCCGGAAATGTATCTATAATTTGAGGATAGAATCAATTAATCACATAGGAGGACAAGATGAAATGTAACGTTGGTACGGTGGAAAGGGTTATAAGGATCGTTCTGGGCGTGGTGCTGATAGCGATAGTATTCGTCGGACCCCAGACCCCGTGGGGCTGGATCGGAATAATACCGCTGGTTACCGGACTTATCGGTTTTTGCCCGGCATGGTTTGGACTGGGAGTCAACACCTGCGGCACAAAGGAAAAAGAGGCCTGACCCGTTTACGACGGGATGAAATTAGCTGGCGCAGAAACAGGCAACCGCTGGTAACTTCCTGTAAATGTAATTCCGCGGCATAGCCGATTTTGCCCGCCCATGCACTGGGCCGGGGTTGATTCCGCGTGCGTCGTGAAATAACATCAGCCTTGAGGTGATAAAGTTCAGGTTAAAGGAGATGATGGGCAAGCTGGAGGTCGATTACGGCCGAAAGCTGACTTATGAAATACTTGCTCGATATACCGGTATCTCGCGCCAGACGCTAGCGAGGATAGCATCCCCCAAGGGCTGTAATACAACTATCGAGAATATGGAAAGGCTCTGCCGTTTCTTTAAATGCCGGCCGGAAGAGCTGATAACGTTCGATCCGCCTCTGCCAACCGCACCGCCGACTCCGGGTAAGGAACCGCCCAGAGAAAAATCGCCGCAAAGTACACAGAGAAAAACAGTCTAGTGGCAGTCGCGCGCCATCGCGTGACGCTTAAGACAATACAGCCGAGCTTGG
>JBHHVT010000050.1:0-11464 GCA_046754425.1 Nitrospinota bacterium
TCTGATTTTTTCGATCCCCAGCCGCCCCCGCCGGGTGTTCTGATGCTGATAACGTCACCTGCTTTCAATTCGAGTTTCGATTTCGATGCGATGGGCCGCACTTTTCCATTTCGGATTACCGCATCTTGGCCCGGCTTTCCGGGCCTCCCCCCTTTTAATCCGTACGGAGCAAACGTTCGCCTGTCACCCAGAATCGTGCCCGTCGCGTCGCAAAGAGCCCGCAACTCACGCCGAATCCCGCACCCTCCGCGCTGTTTCCCAATTCCGCCGCTTCCACGGCGTATTTCGTACCTTTCAAGTCTAAGCGGATAGGCGAATTCCAACGCTTCAATCGGCGTATTCATGGTGTTTGTCATGTGTGCCTGAATACCGTCCAGACCGTCCATGGTCGGTCTGGCGCCCATACCTCCCCCTATCGTTTCGTAATAAGCGAAAGGTTTGCCCGTAAGCGGATTGCGGCCGCCGATGGTGAGATTGTTCATCGTGCCTTGCGACGCGGCGGGAACGATATCCGGCAAAGCCTTTGACAGCGCCCCGAAAACGGCGTCGACAATCCTTTGGGAAGTCTCAACGTTTCCGGCGGCAACAGCGCAGGGAGGCCGTGCGTTTACGATACTCCCTTTTGGCGCTAATATCTCAATAGGGAAAAAACAGCCTCCGTTTAACGGCGGAGATGCTGCGGCCTCCTCTTGGTATCGGGATGGAGTGGCTAGAATCGCCAGAAAACAGTAGTAAACGGCTGAACGGGTTACGGGTTCAACGGCATTCAGGCTTTGTTTGCTCTCCCTGCTGCTGCCGGTAAAGTCCACCCTGCATTTTTTTCCGGATACGGTAATGTTCACTTTAACTGCACCGTCGCCGCCACTCTGAGCGCTAAGATCCATTCTATCCTTGAAACGATAGCTTCCGTCCGGTATTCGCGCAATTAGTGACTCCATTAACCGCCGACCGTACCATTGCAACCGTTTTATCTGCTCGGTGAACGTTGAAATGGAGTATTTCTCAATAACTTCACGAACCCTCGCGGAACCAACCTCATGCGCGGCCAGTTGGGCCCTGAGGTCGCCTATACGTTCGTCCGGTGTGCGTGAGTTGGCCTTGATTATCTCCAGTACCGCATCGTTTGTTGTACCGGCATCTATCAGCTTTACCGGAGGAATTCTAAGCCCCTCCTGGTAAATCTCCGTTGAAAGCGGCAGTGAACCGGGCGACATTCCGCCCACGTCCGCGTGGTGGGCCCGGGTTACTAAAAAAGCTATCGGGTTATTATTCATTCGTTTTAAACCTGTTTTCTGAACTATTACCGGAGATACCAAAGTAATATCCGGCAGATGGGTGCCGCCCGAATACGGATCGTTTAAGATGACGACGTCGCCCTCGCAAAGACTGCCGAATCTGCTTATGGCGGCCGCTACAGACATCGGCATTGCTCCCAGATGAACCGGTATGTGCGCGGCCTGTGACGCCATATTTCCATGGGAGTCAAACATTCCGCAGGAAAAATCCCGCCGCTCCTTGATATTCGGTGAATATGCGGTTCTGGCCAAAGTCACACCCATCTCTTCAGCTATGCTTGTAAACAGATTGGAGAAAAAAGTCAGTTCGGCAGGGTCTGTTTTTCGTCTGGCTGTGCCAGGCTTTTTCCTGCGTTTCATTTTTTTAAAAGTATATGTCCGTATTCGTCAGTTATACCTTGCCAGCCTGTAGGGACAAAACTGGCGGCAAAATCTTCGATAATCAGCGCCGGTCCGGATATTTTAGCGCCAGGCAGCATATTGCACCGCATGTATATGCTCATTTTTCCCCGCTGTCGCATTTCGGTGACCGCCGACCCGCCCGCATCCCGCCTGAGCCGTTTTAACAAAGGTTTCTCGACCGCTCCCGTTACCCGTACTCGCGCCGTTACAATCTCAACCGGCTCGCCTGAAGCGCTGTGTCCATACCTTACTTGATGAGCGTCCGTAAAGGCATCCAGGGTTACCTTCAGGCTTTTCCTGTAAGGAATATTTAACTCGTATGACTGACCGACGTACCGTAGGTCTACCGAGCGTGTAAGGAAAAATCTTCTACTATCCTTATACCCGTCTTTTCGTATCTCCCTTATCGCCCGTTTTTCGAGCTCCGTAAACAGTTTATACAGCTTGTCATCCGCCGATGTGTACGTGGAAGAAATCATGGCTGTACGGGAAAAGTCCTTTATTACATCGGCGCAAAGCGCCCCCCATGCCGAAAGCACACCGGGATTTTTTGGAATCAGAATTTCGGGTATCCGGAGAGAATCGGCCAGCTCACAGGCATGCAGACCGCCCGCGCCGCCGAATGAGACAAGCGTAAAGTCGCGCGGATCGTAACCACGTTCCACGGAAATGACCCGTATCGCCCTTTCCATATTGGAGTTGGCAATCCTTATTATTGAGCGCGCCGCGGTTACGGCGTCAGTTTTCAGTTTAGAGGCAAGATGGTTCAGAGCATTTTCCGCCGCCTTTGCATCGAGTTTCATCCTGCCGGACAAAAATTTATCCGCCTCCAACCGTCCGAGAAATAGATTCGCATCCGTAACCGTCGGCTGACTGCCTTTTCCGTAGCAGGCGGGGCCGGGGTCCGCGCCTGCGCTTTTCGGACCGACCTGAAGCGCGCCTCCCGAATCCACACTTGCGATAGAACCGCCGCCCGCCCCTACCGTATTTATATCCATCATCGATACCCTCACCGGCAGTCCGCTTACGCTTGATTCCGTAGTTACCCTGTAATCACCGTCCACCAGTGAAACGTCCGTGGAAGTCCCTCCCATATCGAATGTAATCAGCTTAACGTTCCTGCTTTTAAACGCCTGCCTTGCGACTGATATCGCCCCTATCACGCCTGCCGCCGGACCTGACAGCAAAGACTTCACCGCCGCTTCGCTCGCGCTTTTGGTTGTCAACGACCCGCCGTTGGATTGCATGATGCGGATATGAGAGGCACCCGTTTTCCTGGCCGAACCGGATATATTTTTAAGGTATCCCCTCATAACAGGGGACAGATAAGCATTAATCGCGGTAGTGCTGGTGCGTTCGTATTCGCGGAACTCCGGGATGATATCGCATGAAGCGGATACCGCGAAACCTCTTTGCCTTGCCATCATGGCAATCGCCCTTTCATGCCCGGGGTAGAGAAAGGAAAACAGCAGCGATATGGCGACTGATTCGACCTTTTCTTTTTGCAGTTTATCTAAAATAGCGGGTAACTCATTAATATCCAGCGGCGTAATTGGTTTGCCTTTTGAGTCCACCCTTTCCGATACCTCGAACCTTAACCTGCGGGGGATGAGTTCCGGCGGCCTTTTTACAAAGAGATTATAAAGATCGGGCCGCGTCTGCCTGCCTATCTCCAGTACATCACGGAAACCGCGTGTGGTGATAAGGGCCGTCCGCGCCCCCTTGCGTTCCAAAAGCGCGTTTGTCGCAACAGTGGACGAATGCACCAGCGTAAATTTTTCCCCGATAAGTCCCGAAATCTGCCGTATCTGCCTGATGCCTGAAAGCACGCCCCTTGAAAAATCGGGAGGTGTGGACGGAATTTTGTATGTGTAAATACGCCCTTTATAAAAAAGAACAAGATCCGTAAACGTACCGCCCGTATCAACTCCGATCAGCATCTATAGGCTCAAAAGTCTACCTTGCAGCATCCCGACTTCGGGTCTTCCACCTGTATCGTCACATGATGCAGGCCGTAGTCCTTTTCAAGCATCACGGTGATATTTTCGAGTATCGGTATCGCATTGCCTCTATCACGCACTCCCACGTGAGCGGTCAATAAAACAACGCCGGTAGTCAGCGACCAGATATGGAAATCGTGAACCGCCTGCACCCCGTCCACGGAATTTATCCTGCCTATAATCTCCGCACTGTCGATGTGGGGAGGCGTTCCCTCCATCAATACGTGAAGCGAATCCTTTAAAAGGGTATAGGAAGAGCGGATAATCAGCAACGCTATCAGGATGGAGATAATCGGATCCGCCATCGTCCAGCCGGTTAAAAGAATGACCGCGCCTCCGATAACGGCGCCGAGCGATCCCGCCAGGTCCCCAAGTATGTGGAGGTATGCCCCTTTAACGTTCATGTTTTCATGCGACGCGCCCCAAAGTATATAAGCGCCGACCATGTTTGCGAGCATACCGGCAATCGCGACGGCGAGCATCATTCCCGCTTTTATCTCCGGCGGCTGTTCAATCCTCTGGAGCGCCTCGTAAAAGATATAGAGCGCCAGGCCGACGAGAGTAATGCCGTTCACGAACGCGGCGATAATCTCCATCCGCACAAGGCTGTAACTGTTTTTCTCCGAAGGCGGTCTCATGGAAAGATGAACCGCGAACAGCGATAGGGAGATGGCCGCCGTGTCCATTATCATATGCCCCGCGTCCGATAACAGCGCGAGAGAGTTCGACAATATCCCGCCGGCGATTTCTACAAACGTAAAGGTAAGCGTAATGGCCAGAACAAGGGTGAGGCGTTTTTTGTTTTCCAAAAGCCCCGCAAGCCTGTCCCCCGTCTCATGGCCGTGGTTATGTGACATCCGCTACCTTGACTTTGCGAACAGTTTTCCCGGGAGCTGCATTACGGCGCCCTTGATTTCGAGTTCAAGTAAAAGCCCCAGCACGACGCCGGAGGCAAATCCTGATTTTTCTATAAGGTAATCGACGTGTTTTTCACTTTCGGTTAAAAGCGAAAGCAGTTTTTCCTCCTCGCCGGAAAGCGGCGCCTTTTCCCCTTTACGCGCATCGTCATTGGCCAGCAGTTCCCTGACGCCAGGTATGAACTCCTCTATAACGTCGTCGGCGCAGGTTACCAGTTTTGCCCCTTTTTGTATAAGCCGGTTCGTACCGGCCGATTGTGGAGAGTCCGCCCTTCCGGGCACGGCAAAAAGCTCGCGTCCTTCTTCAAGCGCCGCGTATGCGCTGATGAGAGCGCCGCTTTTTTCTCCTGCTTCTATAACCAGCAGTCCCAGTGCCAGCCCGGTGATTATCCTGTTTCGCACGGGAAAGTTTCTTTTTTCGGGCTCCGTGCCGAAAGGAAACTGGGAGACAACCGCGCCATTTTCAGTAATCTTTTCAAAAAGCCGCCTGTTCTCCGGCGGATAGCAGTTATCGAGGCCGCAGCCAAGCACGGCTATCGTCCTGCCGCCCGCGTTTAAAGCGGCGTTATGGGCGAATGTATCGACCCCCCTTGCCAGGCCGCTTACGATTGTAAGTCCCTTGGCCGCAAGCGTAGCGGCGAGGTTTTCCGTAAGTATCCTGCCGTACGGCGTCGCCCTTCTAGTGCCGACAATACCGAGAGCCAAGCCGTCTTCTTCCGTTATTTCACCTGCTATGTACAGTACGGGCGGTGAGAAAAAGAGTGTTTTAAGGTTAGCCGGATAGTCTTCGTCCCCCAATGTCATGATGCGGATATTTTTTTTATCGGCTCTTATCTTCTCGGAGTCCGCCACCTTTTGCGGGGAACACGATTTTATCTGTTCGGCGGTTTTGGGTCCTATTCCATCCACCTCGCGCAGGCGCGCGGCATCATTGCTGAAAACTAAAACGGCCGACTCCAATCCTTTTATCAGATTGTGGAAGTTGTTAACGCCTATGCCTGGAAGGGAGTTGAGCGCGATACGGGCATCCGTTTCGGACAGACTCATAAGGCCCCGTCGCGCCGAAGCGCTTTATCCGCGATGGCGCATACCGCCAGCGATTTACGGGCGCGCTCCATAGCATGGATTACTGCATCTCCAAGCGGCTCCTTTAACGCAAGGAAAGGCGCCAGTGTCCGCTCCAGCGAACGGAGATTTTCCGCCTTATCCGGCAGGGTCTCCGCACCTCTGCCCGTCTCCATCCTTATGTGCGTTTCCACCACCCTTAATAGCTTATAAGCGTCTATGAGCGCGGCGGGATCGTCTACGCCCCACCCTTCCATTTCGACCGCCTCCAGCATCTCCAGCGTATTATAATCCCGAATGTGCCGTGCGGCGGCGCCATGCGCCAGTTTCAGTTTCTGCGCGAGGAATTCTATATCGACGATGCCTCCGGAGCCGTATTTTATCGAAATCTTTTTGTAATTTTTTATTTTTTCCTTTTCGATTTTTCCTTTCATTTTGCGCATCAGTTCGTCATCTTTGTCCGTAAAACCGGCGCCGTAAATGTAACCGTCCAGGCTTTTCAGGAATTCACGGCCAAAAGCGATGTTGCCGGCCACCGGTCTCGCTCCACTAAGCGCCATCCGCTCCCACAATGCGCCGCGCTTTTTATAATATAAACGCGCCGCATCATCGGTAATGACGATCGGCCCCTGTTCGCCTTCCGGGCGCAGCCTGGTATCGACCCTGTACACAAGGCCGTACCTCGAAATACCGCCGACCGCGTTGAGAAGCCTTCTGCAAACTTTGGTGAAGTAGCTCCGGTTATCCAATGTGCCGGGAAGTATTTGTTTTTCGGAATAGACAAACATGAGATCCAGGTCCGAGCCGTAGTTAAGCTCGCGCCTGCCCAATTTTCCCAGTCCTATTACGGCGAATTTCAGCGCTTTATCGGCGGTTTCATCGATACCAAGCGCAACCTCTTCCTGTTTCAGCAGTTCGTCTTCTATAACCTCCAGACAGCGCTCCGTGAACGTATCGGCAAGAAGCGAAAGCCGGCTCATTAAGGTAAACGGGTTACTGTGAGACATCAGATATTCGATACCTATCCGCAGGCTTTCCGTATTTCTTTCCTTGCGTATCCAGTCCAGCTTTTTATCGTATGTATCTATTACGGAAGGGATGGCTCCGAACGATTGTCCCTGCATGGTTGTTGCGCCGGATCCAAGTATCTCAATCACGTCAGGCTGGTTTATCATCGCGTCGGCCAGATTCTGGGCGTAAGTGAAAACATTAATAAGCACATCACGCGCAGGCTCGTAATCGGTTAGTAACTGGTAAAGTGATTCCCGCTGCTGTATGGCGGAAAAGAATTTATCAAGGTTCCTTATTGCGCGGTCTTTGCCCGGCATAGGAGTTATCACTCTGAGCATTTCCGGCAAAAGGCCCGCAAACAGCCTGCGCGCTTTTAAAGTCGTGTGGCTGAAAGCTTCGCCGTCTCTTATATGGAGTAACGAGGAGAGCACGACTCCGGGCTCTTCAAACTTCATTTTAGCAAGCTGCGCGGCGGCCTCTTCCCTGTTGTCGAGGTCTATGGAGAATTCGCTTCTTTTTTCCGCTATCTCTTCGGCTTCTTCCTTGAAGAAGTCCCGGAATATATCGTTTACGTTATTGGTAACACGCTCGTACTCGGCCATCAAAGCGTCCGCGTTGGGCAGGCCCATCTTTAACGCAAGCGCCTCACGCTCCTGCCCTTCCGGGATAATCTGTACCTGTCGGCCGTAGGTTATCTGCATGCGGTTTTCGAGGTCCCGGTGGAATAAAAGTCCGTCCGCCAGCATCGCATAGGTGGAATAACCCATCAGGCCCCTTTCAAAAATCCGGTGGAGAGCCTTGAAGGAATTGGTTTCGGCAAGCCACGGCATTTTGCCGCCGTATATCAGCTGATACGCCTGAATAAGAAACTCTATCTCCCTTATGCCGCCTTTTCCCAGCTTAACGTTATTTTTAAACTTATCCTTTCCGGTTTTGAGGTGCTTATCGATCTTATCCTTCATTACCTGGATATCCCTTAGCGCGGAAAAATCGAGGCTCCTTCTGTAAACAAACGGCCTCATGGTTTCCAGGAATTTATCGCCCAGCTCTTCATCACCAACACAGACTCTCGCCTTTATCATCGCCTGCTTTTCCCACGGCTGGCCCCATGATTCGTAGTAAAGCTCAGCGGAAGGAAGGGAACAGATAACCGCGCCCCGGTTGCCGCCCGGCCGCAACCCCAGGTCCACTCGATAAATCGTGCCGTACGGCCCTATCTCTCCAAGAATGGATGTAATCTGCTGGGCCATCCTGCTGTAGAATTCCTGTATGGTAATTCTGGTCCGCTCTTTGCCGGCGGGACCGGAACCGCCCTCCGTTTCACCCTCGTCATTGTCATAGAAATAGATAAGGTCTATATCCGAGCTGAAGTTCAGTTCACGTCCCCCCAATTTCCCCATGCCTATTACGATGAACTGCGCCTTTTTACCGTTCGGATGCATCGGTTTCCCGAACCGTTCCGTCATCAGCTTTTCCGCGGCGAGCGTTGCCCCTTCTATGGTTACGTCCGCGAGCCGTGAAAGGTCCTCGACGGTTTCCACGGTATCGGCCCACTTCAATAAATCCCGCCATCCGATCCGCATCAGTTCGCGGTTTTTAAACAGGCCAAGCGCCTCCTTCGGATCTTTATACGCTCTCAGCATGGCTTCCCGTTCACGGCGCATATCCCGCTTAAAACGGGTGGAGTGAAGAACAGCAGGTTGAAGCGCCCAAAACAGCCATTCCGGATTTTTGATTGCGGCATCAGTAAGCGCCTGCGATCCTGAGAAAAGAGTGCCTATCCACGGGATGTTGCGCTTGTTCAGGTGGGTAAGCAAGGTGCCGTCTTTTTCCAAAACGCTTTCGAAAAACCGCTCGAAGCCGACAGCCGCTCTTTCCGCGTTAAACGACGACGTTACCGCCTTTTCGACCCACTTTACGGTACGAGGATGAATATCCTCGCTCTCTACTATTCGCGCCAGACTTTCCATCATTGTTCCCGCATCCTAAAGCAAGAATCACTTCCTCCTCGCTATTATTTTATAAGATCAGCGGGTTATTACCTCATCCCGTAATTTTTCCTTTTACCATACTATATATCCATGTTTAAAATGCACACGTGTCCAGAGTAAATAGAAGTAGATTTGGTCTGACGATGGGGGACCCTTCCGGTATAGGGCCGGAGGTCTGCATGAAGGCGCTGGAAAAACTACCCGGCCGAGAGTTAAAACGCATTGTGCTTATAGGAGACGGCCGTGTTTTAATAAAATGTAAAGGCGCGAAAGTAATTTTTTCCGAATACGAGGCCGATAAGCCGCCTCCTTCCGGCAATGTCGCGTTAATTGATATGAAAAACCTGCCGAGCACCGGAGTAGAAACCGGAAAAATATCCGCCGCGGCTGGCAAGGCATCGGCCGCGTACATCAGAAAAGCGGTTGAGCTTTGCATGTCGGGCACGCCGCGCCGAAGCGCTATGGCCGCGCAGGCGGGTGAACTTGCCGGAATTATCACCGCGCCAATCAACAAAAAGGCGTTTTCCCTTGCGTCCGTCCCCTACGCCGGACATACGGAGTTCCTTTCAAGGCTGGCCGGAGTCGACAACGTGGCGATGATGCTGATGTCAGCCGAAATGAAAGTGATTGTTTTGAGCACTCACCTCTCACTGAAAAAGGCAATCGACGCCGTCAAGTTCGACTCGATAGTCAAAAAGTTGAAACTTATTAACCGGCAGTTCCCTTCAAAAAAACCGATTGCCGTTTGCGGACTGAATCCTCACGCGTCGGATGGCGGCGTTTTCGGCGACGAAGAAGAAAAAATTATCGCCCCCGCTGTTCGGGCCGCACAAAGACGGGGGATAAACTGTGAAGGCCCTCTCGCGGCGGACACTCTTTTCGCGCCGCGGATAAGGAAAAAATATCGGGCCATACTTGCCATGTATCACGATCAGGGTCTCGTCGCCATAAAGGCCGTCTCCTTCGGCAACTGTGTCAATGTAACGCTTGGCCTACCCTTTATAAGGGTATCAGTTGATCACGGAACGGCAATGGACATCGCCGGCAAGGGAAAGGCGGACGCATCTTCGATGATTTATGCAATCAAAACGGCGTTCGAGCTCGCGCGAAAAAAGCGCTGATAAACCTCACCGCCAAGGACGCAGAGGGAAGAAAATTAGATTCAACTTACCACTGCCCTGCTTTTGGTATGGGAAAGAGAGATTTGCTTCAGCCGTAACTGCGTCTGTTTTAAAAACCCAGCATTATTAAAATATCTTTGAAAATTGATTTTTCTTTGTATTCCTTTGCGTCCTTCGCGTACTCTGCGGTAATTTTTCCTGGTGCGGTTTCGTTAAGCGTTGGCTTTTTCGTATTCGTCTATGAGGCTTTTCTGTATCTGCGGCGATACCGGGTCGTAGTGGCTGAGTTGCATTGTGTAGCTCCCTTCCCCGCCGGTAATCGACTGCAGATCCGCCTGATAGTGCTGAACCTCCGCAAGCGGCACCTGCGCTTCGAGGATTTCCATATCGCCCTGCACATTGGATGAAAGAATCTTTCCACGCCGGCTGTTAATATCTCCTATGATGTCGCCCATTTTTTCCTGATGGACTACAACCTCCATTTTTACGATGGGTTCCAGGATTACAGGGTTACACTGTAAAAAACCTTTTTTGAAAGCCTCACGACCCGCTATCTGGAAAGCGATGTCTTTGGAATCCACCGGATGCATCTTTCCGTCCACCAACGTAACGCGGACGTCCTCAACGGGATACCCGGCAATAACACCCTCCTTCATCTTGGACTGTATACCCTTGTCAACGGAGGGTTTTAATGGCCCGTCAATAACGCCACCTACTATCTTGTCGACGAACTCGTACCCTTCGCCGCGCTTTTTCGGCTCTATGTTTAAAAAGACTTTCGCGTACTGCCCCGCGCCGCCGGTCTGTTTTTTATGCTGGTATTCGACGTACTCCACTTTTCCGGAAATGGTCTCCTTGTATGGAATTTTCGGCACCGCCGTATCCACTTCCACTTTTCTTCTGCGTTTCAACCGTTTCAACATCAGGGAAAGGTGATGGTCCGACATCCCGCTTATCACCAGTTCCCCCGTCTGTTCGTCGTGCACCATTTTAAAAGTCTTATCGTCCTCTTCAAGCTCTTTAAGCGCCGAGCCTATTTTTTGCTCATCGCCCCGGCTTTTCGGTTTAACGGCGAGTGATACCATCGGAACGGGATAAGTAATTTCTTCAACCACTACATTTGTCTTGTCATCCGTTACCGTATCACCCGCGGTAATGTCTTCCACTTTGGTAATGGCTACAATATCGCCCGCCCCGGCCTCGGGGATGGGCTTTAACTCTTTGCCGAAAGCTTTATAAATCGCGCTTATCTTCTCCGTTTTTCCGGTGCGCCGGTTTCCGAATCCGGTTTGTGCGCTGAGTTTGCCAGACAAAATTCGTATATAGGAGATTCGCGTAACGAATTCGTCCGATACCGTTCTGTACACAAACCCAACCAGACCGCCTTCCGCGTCAAGAACTATCTCTTTCCCGTCTTTTATCGCCTTTCTCTGTATAAGTCCCGGCGGAGGCGATATCTCCATCAGAATATCCAGAGCCTCCTTCGTGCCGATTCCTTTTTCGGCGGCGACCACCAATACCGGGTGGATGGTTCCGTTTATCATCGATTGTTGGAAAGCGTCATTAAGCGCCTCGTCGGAAAGTTCCTCGCCGTCGAGATATTTTTCCATCAGCTTTTCGTCCGCTTCCACGATATCTTCAATAAGTTCCTTGTGGACGCTT
>JBHHVT010000051.1:0-11394 GCA_046754425.1 Nitrospinota bacterium
ATTCGCGCAGCGTCTACACTGAAAAAGGGATGAAACCTTTTAAGCCAAACAAAAAGCAGACGCTGAAAAACTACTACGAGGTTCCCGCCGACGTTATCGACGACCCCGATCTCCTTACAAAATGGGCCCGCTGTGCGGGCTGACAATATGCTGGCGCTGATACAGAAAACCTCTTCATAATTACCTACTCCTTGCATTACCGGCTTTGCCGCAATCGCCGCTACCTGCAAGGTAGGAATCTGGTAAAATTTTGTGTAGTCCATTTACATCAACAGTTATGGTGGGAGCGTGGATCGTCGAAAATTCCTGAAAAAAACGGCCGCCACTACAGGCGCGACGGTGCTGGCCGGGATGACCGGCAGCGCGAACGCGTCACACGGCAAGCATGATTCACCCGGCGAAAACGGGCCCTCTGAACTGCACAATCCGGTTAAGTCCATTCAGCAGTACGGTCAGATCGGCAAAACGGGCTTAACAATGTCCGACATTTCCTTTGGAGCCGGCAAACTCCCCTCCCCCGCGCTGGCGGAGCGTGCCTTAGATATGGGGGTGAACTACTTCGACACCGCGCCAGACTACGGTTACAGCGAAACGATATTAGGTAAATTCCTTAAAAAACGAAAAGCCGACAGGCCGAAAATAATAATTACTACGAAACTGTGCGATCCTAAACCGTACCCGGGTCATCTAAAGGCAGGCGAATCGGTTGACAAAATAGTTAGGACGGTAGAGGGGAGCCTTCAGCGGCTGCGGACGGACTACGTCGATTTTCTCCTTGTACACGCCCTGGCTGAAAACCGGAACGACATCGAACGCCTCAAGGACGAAAATTTGTACATAGCGCTAGACAAGCTTAAAAAGCACGGAAAGATAAGGTACGCGGGTTTCAGCTCCCACGGACAGTACAATGTCGACACTACCGTCAGGTACGCAATAGATACCGGTAAGTTCGACATGATGCTGGTGGCATTCAATTTTGAAAAGGTCCCCGGCGTGGAAGAACATATCAAGCACGCGCACGGCAAGGGGATGGGCATAGTCACGATGAAAACGTTTGCCGGTGCAAAGCATGCGGGCGTCTCCAAATTCAGGCGGGACGGGGCGTCTTTTGAACAGGCGGCGCTTCGATGGGCGGTTAACCACCCGGAAATAAGCGGAGCGATTATTACAATACAAAACGTCAGGCAGTTGCGTCACTACGTTGCCGTATCCGGCACAAAACTTACCTCAATGGACAAGGAAATTCTCGAATACTACACAAAATTTTTCGATAAAACCGACTGCCGTATCGGATGCGGAGAGTGCCGCGACGCCTGCCCGGACGGAGTGAACGTACCGGCGATACTGCGCCACAACATGTATTACGAAAACTACACGGACCACAAGGAGATCGCCATTGGGCGCTATGCCGGGTTGAAGACCGATGCCGGTTCATGTGTGCGATGCGCCGGCAGCGCTTGCGGTTCCTACTGTCCTTACGGACTGCCGGTTAAGGAGCTGCTTGTGCGCGCCCATGGAAACCTGTCCATAACCTGATGCGGGTTGTGCGCAGCTTTTTGATTCTTCTGCCGCTGCCGCTTTTAGCTGTATGGGTGGCATACAACGGTTTTAACTACGAACCGCGGGAGCTGAAACTCGCGCTGGACAGTCGTCCCGCATCGCTTATACGGCTTCCGGACACGATAGCGGGATTCAATATGAGCGGAACGCCGCGCAGCTACAGTCGCGATAGCCTTTACGAATATGTGGACGGACACGCCGAATTTTTTCTCTCCTCCGGTTTCGTATCGCTTACGGTCGCCGATTACGCGCCGAAAAGCGGCGGCCAGATAACCGTGGAAATGTACGATATGGAAAACGGCAATAATGCAAAAGGTACGCTGATGGGTGAAAAAGGAAACAGCCGTTTCGTGGAGGCGATCGGCAGCGCGGCGTTCGCGCAAAAAGGCGGCTTCCTTTTCAGCAAGGGAAGGTATTACGTAAGGCTGGGGCTTTTTAACGCGGATGAAGAATCCGCGATGAAACTTGCCGCCGCAATCGCCGCGATGGTGAAAGACGAATCGGTGAGGGAAGCGTCAATCCTGCCGCTTGCCGGAAAAATGCAAAATAGCGAGGGATTCGCCAAGTCGGACTACATGGGGCTGTCGTTCCTTGCCGAAGTCTCAACGGCTGGATATCGTTTTGGGACGGCGGAGCTTGAAGGTTTCAGTTGGAACGGCGGCGCGGACGAAATTATCAAATTCTTTACGGGTGAATCGGCGGAGATAAAAAGTTCGCGCGAGGGCGGTGTAGAAAATTACATTATCCGCGACAGATATGAAGGAACCGTTTACCTTGTATCGGACGGGCGCAACACAATCGGGCTTAGGGGGGATTTCAGCAATATCGATCCCGAATCCATTAAAAAATTCATGCGGCGCGCTCGGGAAAATCTGAAGAGATGAACCGGCACGACAGGCGCGATTTTTTAAAAAAAGCGGCGGGCGCCACTACAGCCGCCGCCGCGTTCGGAGTGTGGGGATATCTTTACCACGACCCGGATAACCCGGTTCGCAAAAAAACTGAGAAGATTTACGCCATCAACGATTTCTTTATAGAAAAGTCGAACGTCCTGCCGGAGGTCGTCGTAGTGCACGGCAGTGATCCGGCCAAAAACGTGCGTGCCGCCGTGGAGAGGCTCGGCGGCATCTCGCGCTTCATCCGGCCGGGCGAGCGCGTAACTGTAAAGCCCAATGCGGGGTGGGACCGCATGCCGGAACAGGCGGCCAACACGAATCCGCTTGTAATAGAAGAAATCGCTCGCCTATGCCGGGAGGCGAAAGCGGTCAGTGTGGTTGTTACGGACGTATCGACCAACGATATACATCGTTCTTTTACGCGTTCCGGCATTTTGGACGCGGCGCGAAACGCGGGCGCCAAGGTTATTTTTCCAAGCGAGTCAGGATTTCCGCCTTGCGACCTAAAGGGTGAGATGCTTACCGTATGGCCCGTCTTTAAGCAGTTCATCGAAACCGACAGGCTGATAAACGCTCCTGTAGTGAAGCATCATTCGCTTTGCAAGGCGACGCTGGCGATGAAGAACTGGTACGGCACATTGGGCGGCCGGCGCAACCGCCTGCATCAGGACATCCATACCTCCATCGCCGACCTTGCGAGCGCGTTCAAGCCTACGCTGACCGTTATGGACGCGTCGCGCATCCTGATGAGAGGCGGCCCGACCGGAGGCAACCTGGACGACGTGAAAATCACGAATATGATTATTGCCGGAACGGACGAAGTAGCCATCGACGCGTTTTCGGCCACACTGCTCGGTTATGAACGGGATGAAATCGAATACATACGGAAAGGGCAACAGCGCGGCCTCGGCAATCACGACCTGTCATCAGTAAGAATGGAAGAGATAAACCTGTGACCGCTTATGTTTAGAACTGTTTCCGCTGGTTCAGGCTTGCAGACTGAACCGACCGTTTTGACTTATCAAGCCAGCCTGCATACAACTGCCAAACCATGCGGTTCAAACTACAAGTTTGAACCAGCTCGGAATGTAAGATGAAACTTTCAACGCTTCGCGGGGTTTATCAGGTTTTTTTCCTGGCGCTTTTCATATTCCTCATCGGGGTTACCGATTTTAAAAATCTGAAAGGCTTCCCTGTTAAATTCTTTCACGACATCGACCCGCTTATTTCCATCACCACATTTTTTTCGAGCGGCGTCATTTATAAGACGTTAATCCTATCGCTGATAATCATCTTCGTTACGATCGTCTTCGGCAGGATTTTCTGCTCGTGGATATGCCCGATGGGGATACTGCATCACATCGCCTCCGCGTTCCCGAAGGGGAAAAAGAAAACGGAAATAATGGAGTCGAACAAATACCGCTCGCTATACGAGTTTAAATATTTCGTGCTTATCGCCTTCGTTGTACTGTCGCTCTTTACGAGCATGCAGATCGGACTGCTCGACCCTATTGCGTTTACATCGCGCGCGTTCGCCATTTACGTATGGCCGATGCTCGCCGCGATGGGCGCGCCTCTTTACCTGAAAGGCCCGGCCTTCGAGGGTGCCGTCCTGATAGGCGCGCTATTCGTCCTCGTGCTTGCGTTAAACCTCTGGATTACCCGTTTTTGGTGCCGCGTCTTATGTCCGCTGGGCGCCATGCTGGGCCTTATATCCGGCTATTCGCTTTTCCGTATTAAACGCGATACCGCAACCTGTAACGACTGCCAACTCTGCCTCCTCCACTGCCAGGGCGGTTGCGACCCTCACGACAAACATAAGGTACACGAGTGCCACGCCTGCATGAACTGCATTGACGACTGCCCGCAAGGCTCCATGTCCTACGGTCTGGCGGTTGGAAAAATCCCGTCCGCCGGGTTTGACATCTCAAAACGCAAGCTGATAGGTTCGGCGGCCGCGGGTGCGGCATTTTTCAGTTTTTTCAGAACCTCCATGTCTTCGGCCACTACCGTAAACCAAAAGATGATACGGCCTCCGGGTTCTTTGCCGGAAAAGGATTTTCTTAAAAAATGCATCAAGTGCGCGGAGTGCATGAGGGTATGTCCCACCAGCGTTATCCACCCGGCGCTTCTGGAGGCGGGAATAGAGGGCATCTGGTCGCCCTACCTGATAATGCGCATAGGCTATTGCGAGTACAACTGTAACCTGTGCGGCGTCGTCTGTCCTACCGGCGCGATACGCCAGATAAGTGTCGCCGAAAAGATAGGCGAAAAACCTTATAAAAATCCGATAGTTATCGGCACCGCCTTCTTCGACCGGGGCCGCTGTCTGCCGTGGGCGATGGACGTGGAGTGTATCGTCTGCGAGGAGGTCTGCCCCACGTCACCGAAAGCGATATGGTTCCGCACGGAGGAGGTGACCGACAGGAAGGGGAAAGCGAAACTGTTAAAGCGTCCTTACCTCTCGCCGGAGCTATGCATAGGCTGTGGCATCTGCGAAACCAAATGCCCCGTCACCGACAAGGCCGCCATCCGCGTTACCTCGGTGGGAGAATCCCGCTCTAAGGAAAACGTTATCCTGCTGAAAAAATAAGTGTAAATTATGGTGTCACCCAGTTTACAGTAGAGATTGCCGCCTCAAGGGGTTATCTTCCTTATCCGTGAATAAGCGCCAAATATTAAGGGCTTCAATTCATCCCCGTTTTGTTTTATACTATCGCCTTCATTTCGGAATCGGGGGAGAGGGGGATATCATTAACAGTATCTTAAAAGGCGGGATATGAGCGACAGGATAAAATCTATTGTCGAAAACATTAACATCGACAGGGAAGACACCATAGAAAGAGCGCTGGACCAGACGGCCCAGCTCACTGATATAACAAGTGATGAGAAGGTAAAACTGGCGGCGGCGTTCTCCACACTCTTTTATCACGACTATGCGGGCCATACCGGCATGATAAAGCTGGCAAACCGCGCTGAAAAACAGATAGCCAAGTTCGGCATGGACGTAACGGATCTCCTTATTTCCGAACTGGTTAGCGCGCCTCCCGAAACGGCCGCCCACCTCGGCAGACCGGTGGCCCATAACGGGGCGGCGGCCATAAAGCCGCTCCTGGGTGCGTGGGAGAAAAACCGATCCGACGACTACGCGCTTATTAACCTCATCTACACTATTGCAAACATCAGGGATCCGGAAGCGCTTAAGGCGATCCCGGAAATAGTCGTGGCGGCGAAATCCGCCAACCCGCAGCTCCGCGCGACTGCCCTGTACGGCATCGGAAGGCTGGTGAACGGCCTCAGCGCGGATGTATTTGACGGCAGCCTGTTACTAAAAATGTTTGACACAGCATTCGAAGCGCTTAGCGACACCAAGCCGATGGTGAGAAGACACGCGGCGCGCACGTTGGGCAAGATGCTTAAAAAGGGCCTTACAGACAATGAGCAAAAGGAAAAGATCCTTAAAGCGTACAACGCGATACTCGGCAACGACGAGAACCACGAATGGGACAACGCTTTTATCGTAAGACACGAGGCGGAACATTTCCTGCCGCATTGCAAGGCCGCCGGGACGCTGGCGGACCGGTACAGGCAGAGTTTCAGGATTGTAAGTAAAAGAGAGCTTTGCAAGGACACGTATCATTTTGAAATAGAAGCTCCGTTTCTCGCCCGCAAAATAAAGGCGGGACAGTTTGTCATCGTCCGTCCGCACGCGCATTCCGAAAGGATTCCGCTTTCAGTCTGCGGTTGGGACGAGGAAAAAGGTGTGATAAAGGTGATTGTAATGGCCGCCGGAAGGACATCGGGCGAGTTTACCAGGTTGAAAGTGGGTGACTGCCTGCAGGACCTCGTCGGCCCGCTGGGGCAGCGCTCTCACGTGGCGAAGTACGACGGCACCTGCGTTGTAATCGGCGGCGGATACGGCACCGGCGCTATTATCCCGACCGCGGCGGACCTTAAGAAACTCGGTAACAGGGTCGTCGGCATAGTAGGCGCCAGACAGGAAGATTTGCTCATTATGGTGGATGAGCTGAAAGAGGCGTGCGACGAGGTTTTTGTTACAACCAATGACGGGTCGGTTGGAATAAAAGGGTTCGTCACCCACGCGCTGGAAGAGATGATAAACAAGGGAGAAAAAGTAAGCTCTGTCCTGGCCGTCGGGCCGGTTCCGATGATGATAGCCGTCTCCAACATGACGAAACCTCTAAAAATCGAGACGTGGGTATCGCTCAACGCGATTATGGTGGACGGAACCGGCATGTGCGGCGCCTGCCGGGTGTCGGTGGGCGGCGAAACGAAGTTCGCCTGTTTCCACGGACCGGACTTTGACGGTCACAAGGTCGATTTCAACGAGTTGATGAAACGACAAAAGATGTTTGTTAGCAAAGAACGGGAAGCCCTGGCGGCCCTGGAAGGTTAGGAGATTAGCATGTCAACATATACGGAACCGTTTGCGAAGCTTAATTCCAAAGAGCGGATGGCTATCCCGAATGTGGAGATGCCGCTGGAACCCGCGGACAAAAGAATAACCAATCTTGATGAAGTCCCTATAGGTTATACAAAAGAAGAGGCGATTCAGGAGGCGAACCGCTGTATCCAGTGCAAGAAACCGGCCTGCGTGGCGGGTTGTCCGGTGGGAATCGATATTCCCGCTTTCATAAAGCTGATATCAGAAGACAAGGTGGCGGAAGCCGCCAAGAAAATAAGGGAGACTAATTTTCTCCCTGCGGCGTGCGGCCGCGTCTGTCCGCAGGACAAGCAGTGCCAGGCGCCTTGTGTTGTGGGGAGAAAGGCGGAGCCGGTCTCGATAGGAGACCTGGAACGGTACGCGGCGGATTACGAACGCAAAAACCACACGCTCGAAATGCCGGTAATACCGCCCTCGACCGGAAAGAAAATCGCGGTAATCGGCTCCGGTCCGGCGGGAATGACCGCCGCATACGAACTGCGGATACGCGGACACGAGGTGGTCGTATTCGAGGCGTTCCACAGGGGAGGCGGCGTGCTGGTGTACGGTATCCCGCGATTCAGGCTTCCGCTTGAAATCATTGATGATGACTTGAAGTTCCTTGAAAATATAGGAGTCCAGTTCGTTTACGACATGATAATCGGCAACATACTGACCCTTGACGACCTGATTGGACAGGAAGGTTTCGACGCGGCATTCATCGCTTCCGGCGCCGGGCTTCCAAAGATGCTCGGAATAAAGGGCGAGAACTCCAACGGCGTCTATTCGGCCAACGAGTACCTTACGCGCATCTATCTCATGCAAGCCACCAAGTTCCCGCAGTACACTACGCCGATAGTCCAGGGAAAGAAGGTGGGTGTCATCGGAGCGGGCAACACGGCGATGGACGTACTGCGTACCGCAAAACGGCTGGGCGCGGACACAACCTGCTACTACAGAAGGACACGCGATGAGGCGCCGTGCAGGACGGAAGAGCTAAAACACGCGGAGCAGGAGTTCCTCAACTGGAAATGGCTGTCCAACCCGGTGGAGATAATCGCGGATGAAAACAACTTCGTTAAGGCGATAAAGTGCGAAATCATGGAGATGGGCGAGCCGGACGAGTCCGGACGGCGAAGGCCGAAGGGCACCGGCAAATTCTTCGAGGATGAAATCGACACGATTGTTTTTTCACTTGGCTGCGAAGTGAATCCCATAATCCCGTCCACCGACGATGAGGTGCGGATAAACAAATGGGGAATAATGATGGTGGACGGCTCCACATGCATGACCAGCAAGGAAAAAGTTTTTGCGGGCGGAGACGCCATTACCGGCGGCTCCACCGTTATTCTCGCCATGGGACAGGCCAAAACCGCCGCGCAGGCTATCGACAGATACCTGAAGGGCGAGATAGAGTGGGACACCTCGAAAATCCCCACAGACCCCAACGCGCCGGGCATCCAGTGGGCGGGCCGCTTCGCCAAAGGCAAGCGGTAAAAGAACGAAAGTTCACCACGGAGGACGGCAAGGAAGAATGTAGGGGCGGTTCGCGATGCCCTGCCCATTGGCCGTACCGGGCATAGCCACCGTCGGTAAAAACGATACAAAAGCGGGTCTTAAGTCAGATACCGCAGCAATTCACAAACAGGAATGTTGGCGTGCCACCGAGAAAAAATCCTTTTCTTCCTCTGCGCGCTCTGCGTCCTTTGCGGTAATTTTTCCTCTGTAAACGGCAAGCGCGCCGCCTGGCGGGTTAAGGTTTTGCTATAATCGCCGATATGGCGGATAGCATGACATCACGAAAAATCTGCTCCTTCATCGGCCTTAAACCGAAAAACAAAAAGCCGTTAATCGCCCTTATTGCATTTTACTGTTATGAATCGCTCGGCATCCGCTACCTGGCCTCCGCCGTAAGAGCCGCTGGATACGACTGCGTCGAAATCTATTATGAGGACATGAAGCGCAACTATTTCAAATATCCCGGCCCCGACGAATTAAAAAGCCTTATCGATCTTTTGCGCGACAAAGAAGTGGATATGGTGGGGATGTCCGTGCGCTCTTCCTACCGCAAGCTGGCGGCGATGATTACGGAACGGCTTCACGGCGAGCTGTCGCTTCCAGTAGTGTGGGGCTCTACCCATGCCACCATCCGGCCCGGCGATTCGATAAAAGACGCGGACGGAGTGTTTCGCGGGGAGGGGGAGGAGTCCATAGCCGAACTGCTTAAAGGTCTCGACAACGGAAACGATATTACACACATCAAGGGCTTCTGGTTCAAACTGCCGGACGGTTCGGTTATCCGCAACGAGGCGGCGCCCTATGTGGACATTAACCGGATAAGCGATCCGGAGTTTGACGCAAAGAACAAATTCTACATACGCGACGGACTGCTGAACGAAGGCGATCCGCAGTGGAAAGAGGGGGCGTTTACGATTATCTCCTCACGCGGCTGTCCGCACCTTTGCAGTTTTTGCACAAACCCGTATTACCTGACGTCACAGCCCGGATACCTCCGGCTTCGAAGCGTCGACAACGTTATCGGTGAAATAAAGCGCGCCATGCGGCTAATGCCCAATGTGCGGCGCGTAAAGTTTTACGACGACCTGTTTGCCACCAATAAAAAGTGGACCGATGAATTCGTCGAAAAGTACATGCGGGAAGCGGCGCTTCCGTTCGACGCCCTTCTCAATCCGCAGCACGTCTCGGAATCGCTTATCGGCAAACTGAAAAAGGCGGGCCTGACGCTGGTGGAAATGGGTATACAGAGCGGCTCCGAGCGCATGTCAAACGAAATATACGACAGGCGCCTCACCAACGAAAAGCTGATGAAGGCGATTAACATTCTTCACAAAAGCGGCGTAAGGCTCCATTACGACCTGATTATCGATAATCCCATGGAGACGGAGGAAGACAAAAGGGAGGCGTTCGAGTTCCTTTTGAAAATTCCGCGCCCGTACTCCCTTTTTATCCTTTCGCTTACACATTTTCCCGGTACGCCCCTTACGGAACGGCTGCTGAAAGAAGGACATATCACGGAAGCGGACGTGGAGGGCAACAGCGATAAATCGCTATTCCAGTGGGAGGTTTCGCTTCACCACAAACGCACACCCCAGGGACGGTTCTGGCTGGCTCTGCTTTCCCTGCTCACAAAGGATTTCGTACCGAAAAGCCTGATAAGGTTCTTATCGCGGCGGAAGGTTTTGATGCGTTACCCCGCGCCGCTGGTCGCGTTCGCGTGGGCGATGAATGTCGTAAAAATGGGCTGGCTCGCAACCGTAATGTACAGAGAGGGTTCGCTTAGCGTGCAGGTAATACGCCGCCATGCAAACCTGAAACAGATCCCGATTAAGTAAAAAGAGGGCTAATTGATAACTGTGTAAAGCCTGCTCTTTGTGGTTTCCTGGTTGTTTGAATTGTCGATTGAATAGAATTGGTAATCGTATGTCGAGCCGACCGTATGTGTACCGCTAATCTGCACAGTAAAGGAAGTTGACGTTCCACTGGCGCTAATATCATAAGCTTTGAAGAACTGTGCCGAGGCGCCGCTCAACTCGCCGCTTAGCCATGTCTCCTTGCATCCGGAGCTGTTGTCTGTACATGTAAATGTTATAACCTGATTACGGGATACGTTGCCGCTATCCTTATCAACGGAAGTGACCGGAGGAGTCGTATCAGCTGAACTGCCGCCGCCAAAGTCTGAACCTCCGGGGGAGCTTCCGCAGGCGGCCAAAACGATGGCGATAAAAACGGGCAGGATGACCGCGATTAACGATGTTGTGAATTCTCTCATCCGATATTCCTCAAGCTTTGTCCAAGTTACAGTTATTATATATTCGGCATACCGGCGGGGAAATGTTACACCGGATTTTTATCGCTATACTAAAGCCGCCCTCCGGCGATACCGATTCCGCACCAACGATAACCGCTGTACGCTTCATAACGCGATAAGCTACCCAATAAATCACGCATTGTCAAATATTTAGGAAAAACGGCATACAGCAGACAGTTTGGCTCGATGCCATATCATTATTAGATGGTAAAAAAATATATTCCTACAACTTTATGGAATCATCGCGGCATATTGTGTGATAATAAGTGGCCAATTACCAGCATTCTTAGTGGAGTATTGATGGTGGGTAGCACGTCAAAAAAACCGACATTACGGTCAAAGCTTATCAAAAGAACCTCCATACTTGCGATCGTCGGCATGCTTGCAATACTGGTCTTTCTTAATTACGAATATCAGGAGCATAGCCTGGAGATGCTGGAGAGCGAGATACAGGCAAGGGCGGAGCTTTTGCGTACCGGCCTGCTGTCAACAATGATGTCCACGGGCGACAGGGAAATTATTCGTAACGCGGTCGTAGCCTATGTGGAAAATTCCTATGCCAGGTTCAGTCTTTTTGAAAGTCGGTACGTCCGGCGCCAGTTCGGGGGACATCCGAGTGAAAGGGCCACCGACCCCGACGTAATTGACGTGCTGGAAGGGCGCCT
>JBHHVT010000052.1:0-11353 GCA_046754425.1 Nitrospinota bacterium
GATACGGTTTTCTACCGCGCGGAACGGCAACGACATCATATGTTGAGCCGAAGCCGCTGTATTGCCGAACCAGGCATCGTTGGTTATGTTCACAATCACGGATGCCCCGTTGCGGACAAATGCGCGCGAAGGTTCGGCGAATATTATTTCGTAGCATATCTGGATGCCCACCGAGATTCCGTTCAGGCTGAGTGGTACGGAACTGCTGCCAGCGGAAATATCCCCCCTTACCGCATCGGTAATTTTGTCGACGAAAAACAGAATCCGCCTCAGCGGTACGTATTCCCCGAAAGGAACGAGGTGCATTTTGTCGTAATGTTCCGCCTCACCTTCGGGCCGCAGGAGGAAGGCGCGGTTTGATACGTCGTATCGATTCCTGGTAACGTCCGGCAACAATCCCAGGCCGCCGAAAATCAGCGGCACGGAAATTTTTCTCACAAGCGCGCGAAGCCGTTGCGTGGACTCCATATCGCGGCCGTAGTAAAAAGGGACGGCGGTTTCCGGCCAGACGATGAGGTCCGGCCTTTTTTTCGCCGCCCTTAGCGTAAGCCGGAAATATTTTGACAGCACCGCTTCCCTGAATTCACTATCCCACTTGATCCCCTGGTCTATGTTTCCCTGTATGATGGCCGCCTTGAACGTCTTTCCGCCCGCCGACTCGACGTTTCCGGCTTTCCAGAAGCCCCATGTCGTATTTACGACGGCAATCAGCAGCGCGCCGGCAAGCAGTTTTGATGAAAGCCTGGCGTCGTCCCGGCTCAGCAGATAGTGAGCGATGGCGGAGTTTACCAGAACGATAATGAAAGTTACCCCGTAAACGCCGGTAATAGAGGCAATCTGGATTACAGCCGGGTTGAGATGCTGTGAATGAGCCAGCAGCGCCCAGGGATAGCCCGTCAGCAGGTGTCCCCTCAGATATTCGAGTGTGACGAAAAGGAACGGCGACAAAACGACCCAATCCGCGGAGAGTCTGTAATATGCCGCGCTCCATGCAAACAGGCCGATGTACAGGGACATGTAGGCGACCAGCACCATCATTAAAATAAAGGAGAGCCAGTTCGATATGTGGCCGTATTCGTTCATTACGTTTATCAGCCACGGCATGACGCCGCCGAAATACATGAAGCCGGCAACGATGCCGCATTTAAAGGCCGTTAGCGGTGTTCTTCCGGATGCGGCGACCAGGAGCGGGACCAGGCAGACCCACGCAAGAAGGTGAAAGTTAAAGGGCGGGAAAAGGAGTACGAAAAGAATCCCGGTTACCCCGGAAAGGATATAAGCGCTGGAAACCTTTAATTCGGATGGTTTCATTCATCACACAGTGTTAAATTAATATGCGAACTATAACAAAATGAAATTGAGAGTAAAACCGTTGGAGTTGGTATTTTATGGCGGCACTGGGCGAAAAACTAAGGCGTGAGCGGGAGGCGCGGGGAGTTTCCGTAAAGGAAATTGCCGAGGCGACCCGAATCCACGAGAACTATCTATACGCCCTGGAGGAAAACGATTACGGCTCTCTCCCCGGCGCGGTTTTCGTTACAGGATTTTTGCGCAATTACGCAGCGCACCTCGGCCTTGACGCGGACAAGATAGTTATCGAGTTTGAGGCGATGAAGATAGAACCGCCGGTAAAGCCGCGAGCAGTTCCGGGCGCTGTTAGCGAGGAGAGCAGCATGTCGGCCCTTTGGGCAGTCGGCGCCTTGATTCTCCTGCTTGTCATATATGTTGCGTATGTTAACTGGCCGGGCGGCGCATCCAATAAGGGAAAACCTGTAATCGATACGGTCGCCGAAAAAGCCGAAACAGCGGCCACTGATAAAATCGAACCGATCGAGCCGGAAGGTGAGAAAGTGACGGCAGTACCTGAGGCGGACAAGGCAGAGCCGCCGGTGATGAAAGAGCCGCCGCCCGATACCGTGGAAAAGAAAAAGCCCCCCGCTCCTGAGGTAACGAAAAAGGAGCCGGTTCCGGCGGCAGCCGGCATGGTTAAGCCAAAAAATATAAAAAAAGCCGTGCGGGCTCAGGCCTCTGACGAGGCGCAGAAAAAGAAATATAAATACTGGCTGGTTGTTTACGCACATGATGAAGACGCATGGATACTCGTTATTGTGGATGACGTAATTGTGCGCGATATGTTTGTGCGCGCCGGCCAGAGGATAATTATCAAAGGCAACGAAAGTTTTAACTTTACAACCGGCAAGGCAAACCAGGTAAGCCTGACGCTAAATGGTAAACCTCTCCATTTCGAAATACCCAAAAGCAACGTGCTAAGGAGTTGGGACATCCCGCTGCCGGGGGCGGAGTGAAGAAAAAAAAGCTGCTGGGCATAATCGGCCACCCGGTTGCCCATTCGCTTTCGCCGCTGATGCATAACCGCGCCGCCGAGCTTATCGGACTCGACTGTCTCTACGCCGCGTTTGACGTGGCGCCGCAAAACCTGAAGGAAGCTCTTACCGGAATGCGCGGACTCGGAATAGATGGGCTTAACGTAACCGTACCGCACAAGGAAAAGGTGATTCCCTTTCTCGACCGACTCGACGACGAGGCGGCGCTAATCGGCGCGGTAAACACTATTACCCTGAAAGACGGCAGGCTTTTGGGAGGTAACACGGACGGTAAAGGATTTATCCGCGCACTAGGGAAAAAGGGATTCAGGCCGCGCGGCAAGAGCGCGGCGATAATCGGCGCCGGCGGGTCGGCCCGTGCCATCGGCGTGGCGCTGTGCCGGGCGGGAGTGTCGAAGCTTGTGGTTATAAACAGAAGCGCGACGCGCGGCAGGCGGCTTGCGCGCATTCTTTCAAAACTGGGCGACGTATCGTTTGCCGCGTCGGATAAAAGCTATGCGGCAAGGGTGGCGGAGGCGGCCGATATCATCGTTCAGACGACGCCGTGCGGTATGAAACGGTCCGACCCTCTGCCGGTTAGCGGGATTGCTTTCCATGGCGGACAGTGGGTGTGTGATATAATTTATTCTCCCATCGAGACACGCTTTTTGAAAAAGGCCGGGTTGAAAGGCGCAAAAACATTAAACGGATTGGGTATGCTTGTATGCCAGGGCAGCGAATCTTTCAAAATTTGGACAGGGTGCCGCTTCCCGGAAGATAAAATATTGGGGTTTTTAAAACGAACCGTTATGAAAGGCTGACAGAGTGGCGAAGATAGACGCATTTTTCAAACTGATGAACGAACAGGGGGCGTCCGACCTGCACCTCGTTTCCGGAAAGCAGCCGGTTTTGCGGATACACGGCGACATGGAGAGGATAAAGTACAAGACCCTGGAAAACGACGAGCTTAAAACCATGCTCTACGAAATAGCGCCGGAGGAGAAGGTAAAGGTGTTTGAAGAAACCGGCGACATCGATTTCGGTTATGAAATACCCGGTCTGGCGCGTTACCGCTGTAATTTTTTTATGCAAAAGGAGGGTGTAGCCGCCGTCTTCCGCGAAATACCAAGCAAGATTCTTACGGCGGACGACCTCGGTCTGCCGCCGGTCTGCAAAAAACTGGCAATGCTCGGCAAGGGGATGGTGCTGGTTACCGGCCCGACCGGCTCCGGTAAATCGACGACGCTGGCCGCGATGATTGACTATGCGAACAAGGAGAGGAAGGATCATATCCTGACGGTCGAGGATCCAATCGAGTTTGTGCATCAAAGCCAGGGCTGCGTTGTAAACCACCGCGAGGTCGGGCTTCATACGAACTCATTCGCCGCCGCGTTACGCGGCGCACTGCGCGAGGACCCGGATATCATACTCGTGGGCGAGATGCGCGATCTGGAAACAATCGCCCTCGCGCTTGAGGCAGCGGCCACCGGCCACCTCGTTTTCGGGACGCTCCATACGCAGTCCGCCGGCAAGACCATCGACCGCGTAATAGACGTTTTTCCCTCCAATCAGCAGGGACAGATACGCACTACTCTTTCGGAAGCGCTAAAGGGCGTTATCGCGCAAAACCTCTTCAAGAGGGCGGACAAGAAGGGGCGGTGCGCGGCGCTGGAAATCCTGGTATGTACGGCGGCGATATCGAACCTTATTCGTGAGGGCAAGACCTTCCAAATCCCTTCGGCTATCCAGACCGGCAAGAAGTACGGTATGCAGTCGCTCGACGACGCGATTCTTGGTCTCCTTAAAAAGGGATGGGTATCGCCCGAAGAGGCCTACGACAAGGCGATTGAAAAACAGCGGTTCGTGCAGTACCTGAAAGAGCCGCCGGACGACTGGGTTTAACTACCTTACAGGTGGAAGCAACATGCTGGCGCTGATTCACGGGGGCCATTAATAGCCGCCTCAAAACGTGAAATACGGGTAGATGTCAAGCGGCAAGCTACTCTTGCGCCGGTATATTTCCTCCCGCTGTAAGCGGGGCCGGCTAGCGTCCCCTTTTTTCGATCGCCTCTCGGATTAGCTCCTGCATCGAAGCAACGGTATCGTTCCAGGAATGGCGGGCGGCGGCGTTATGCAGTTTTTGTCTGTCCGTTTTGAATGCTTTTTGAATGGCGGTTTCCATTTCGTCCGTGTTTTTACCGAAGTGAACAAGCGACCCGAAGTCGGACTCCATATCCGGTATCGGAGTAGACGCGACGGGACAGCCTGCGGAGAAATACTCCAGCGTCTTGGTCGGGCTCAGCATTTTCGTGAGACTGTTTTGCTTAAACGGGATAAGGCCCGCGTCGAATCCTTTCATGTAGCCGGGCAGTTGGGAATATTCCGCCTTGCCAAGGTAGTGGATGTTCGCCCTTTTGGGAAGCTCGCTTTTCTTAACTTTCGTCAGCGGCCCCACAACGGCAAAGGACCAGTCAGGCCTGCGGCCGGCCAGTTCCGCCAGCAGGCCGTAATCTATCCTTTCGTCCACCGCGCCTATGTATCCGATGACCGGCTTTTTCAACGAGCTGACCGATTTGGGCACAACGGTATCCGCAGACATGGCGAGCCGGAAGTGTTCGTTATCAACACTGCTGGGGAAGAGGTGTGTATTTGGGTTGAGGCTTTTTTTGCTGTTGTACAACGACCTGCCGCCCGTGAACACAAGGTCGGTTGAATTCATAAGTTCGATTTCGTACTGCCCCAGACGGCTGTCGGCAAACCGGAATTCGGCATGTTCATCCATGCAGTCGTAGATTACCAGCGATTCGTCGAGCTTCCCGATAAGGTATTTTCCGAAGGGTGAGTAGAACCACAAAAGCGGTCTGTTAAAACCGAGTTTCGCAATCAGCCGTTTTGTCTGAAAGGTAACCAGAAAATCGTTTATTTTCGTGATAAACGGAAAAATTTGTCCATAGGGCAGTATCAGCGGCATGAATATATGAAGGTTTTCGTTATAGCGCGAAAGCATACGGTACTCCGCCCTCGCTTCGCTGAATTTCAGCAGTGCCAGGATGTTCATCGGCCTAAGGTAGACAACCCTGTTGTTTTCCGACAGCCGGGACATTATCTGGTGGGGCCTTTGCCACAGCGTCGTGGTCCATGAATGGATTGCGCTACAGACGATGTCGTAACCTGCCATTAAAGGAGTCCTTTTTTCAATTCGGTGTTTCCTTGTTTTAGCTTCGCTTGGTAGTACAGCCGCCCCAGGCTGTACAGGTCGACAGGTGGCGGCGCCTATCGTACCAAAACAGTCGGTAATATATCGGAAACCGTCGCGATTTTCTAAAGCAGCCTCGGTCTGTATCTCATCAACACCTCGCCCGGTCCGTCAACAGTTACCTCCATGCCCGGCGTCATATCTTTAATCGGCAGTTTCGTTTCGTTCTGTACCGCTTCCCAGCCGGGATAGTAGGCCAGCTTTATCCGGTAGCAGCTTTGGCCGTTCGGTCTGAAACTGAATCCGTTTACCAGATAGTTCCATCGTGCGGGCGGCTCCACGAGTTCCGTTTCGAAGACGGCGCGGTAGAGCGACCATTTGCGCTCTTTAAGATAACCGAGAGGCGGAAAATCAACCTCGCCGAGTTTTACAAACCCCATGGTTTCCAGCATTGCCGCGAATTGCGCCGTGTAACTTGCCACAAGGGAGCAACCGCTGTTTCGTAAAATCGTTTCGAGCTTTTTCGGATCCGTGCCGCTGTTTATTTTTGTTTCACATTCAAGCGGCAGGGCAGGGTCCACCTGATCGAATCCGACGCCCGCAAGCATTTGGAAACCGAATCTGTTTGCGGCCAGGTTGAAAAGCCATCCCCAGCACATATTATCGTCCCAATAACTTTCGGCCCGGCACTCAAGCGCCAGCCGGCTTGTGTTCGCGGCATGGCCCATCAGCTTCTTTGCGTTCGCAAGGAACGGCTCTTCAAATAAAGGGATGATTCTGGGGCTGTCGAGCGCGTCCGTCGCGTTAATCAGGATAAAGAACAGGGCAATCGTTAAGGGAGTTGGATTCATGAAAAGAGCGAATGCGCCCAGTGTAAGTACGGCGCCGGAAAGGGACGCTATCTGTAAAACGTACCTTTTGCTTGATAACCCGGCAAGGTAGAAAAACCACGGAATCAATATCACCGCCTGTTCGGGGACGGCCTCCCCGAAAAACAGCGCGGCGGCAAGGAAGAGCGTAAGGTTTCTGAACGGTGCCCAGTAAGTCTTGTAGTTATCCTTGCAAAAGCCGATTTCGCTCCATACTCGGTGAAATGCGAACTTGCCCCGGTTTTTTAAAAATGGAAGCCACCATGAAAAGGTAATCGCCATGGTTAACGGAACCATAAGCAAAAAATCGGGGAACAGCCTTCCGGCGGTTATCGCAAGGGTTAACAGCCCCATTCCGCCCAGAATACTCACGGTTGTATGGCTCATCACGGCGCCGCTGTAAAGAAGTGCGGCTGTCAGCGGGTGACCGGAATGAAAAGCCGCCAGCGATCCGAGGATGAATCCCCACGGCAAAAAGTCGAGCCTGCCGACGTAAATGGTGTTTACGCGATACAGGAGGCTGGAGACAAGGTGCGGAACGAATATTATCAGCCACGCGTGCCCGGTAACAATAGCAGCCGCAACCGCCGCCATTGCGAAGATAAGCGTCTGCGCCGCCATAAAGCCGATAGTGCCGGTTCGGTTAAGTAGCCATATCGACAGCGGCGGATAATACAACGAATACGGGTTTCCCATGTAACTGCTGAACGCCACGCCATTTATCCCGTTTTTTTTCATCCAGGCCGCTTTTACGTTATGCGCCACAAGGTCGTTCGGTTCGGGCGAGAAACCAAGCAGTTCCCCACTTTGCGGGTGATACCATAACTGGTAAAGGTCGACCGCCATCCAGACAGGCATCATAACGGTCTCATAAATTTTTCTCAGCACTATACGCGCAAATGTGCCGACGGACGCATCCCGCCTGTTGAAATGCGGCGACTTGTAGAAATAACTTTGCTTTGGCGAAGCGGCCGATGCGTAAAGCAGCATGTTCAGATAGACAACGGCGTTGTGCGCAAGGTTTGGCAGCGGGGTTGGAATGGCCGCGATGTCCGGCTCGATGGACGACAACAGCCGCCGCGTGGACGGCAGTAAAAGCCTCCTGATTGAGAAGCGGTCGAACGGCAGCGTTACGGTCTTATCTATTCTCTTGTCGGATGCGTACTTGCGGTTCGTTTTACGAAGCGCCACGAAAATTATCTTGCAGTCGGGAAAATCTCCGTGTAGAGCGTCAAGGGTGTGGTCGATCTCATTAGGCGGCGCGCAGGCAAACACCACAACCTTATTTACGGCAACCGGTTTTAGTTCGCTTAACGCATCAGCCAGCAATGCTTCCGCCATGCTGTGGGCCGGTTCGGTTTTAAGGCAGCGCTCCAGATGGCTTATTGCCTTTTGGAAATCCTCTTTTTCAAAATAAATCTTTCCGGTGTGGTACTCCCTTGAAACGTAAAACCGCCTCATGCTTTGCGATGGAGTAAGAGGCCCTGATTTTTTATAGATTTCAAGCGCCCTGTCGCCCATATTACGTTTAATGAAAAACGCCGCAAGATGATACGCAATCGGCGGTTCGGGTTTCTCGCACCGTTTTTCCAGCGACCGTATTACCTCTTCTACACCCGAAAGGCTGCCACTGTCGTTATAAAGTCTTAACAGCTCGTGGACGGCGTCCGTTCTGTACTCGCGGTCGTCCCATTCGGCAAGGCGCCCGTATATCTTTTCGGCATCTTCGTAACGCGATTCCTCCCACGCCGTTTTCGCGCGCGTAAACAAAACACCCACGTGCGCGGGATTTAATGAAATCGCCTCGTTAAACTTTTTTTCAGCGCCGGTTTTGTCGCCCCTGTCCAGAAGTTTCATGCCGGCTTTAAACGGAACATCCGCGTCCGCCAGTAGTTCTTGGAGCGCTTCGGCGGTTACCTCTCTCGCCGCCTCCCCGCCGGTTTCAAGGAGTCCGTAGACGCGAAGTCCCTTCGAGAAGACCTTTTCAAGTTTGTACCGCAAACCTGTTAATTCTTCCATAACCGACATGTCGATACGTTGAAGGTGGATTACGATGAACTTCGGCGGATTTTTTTTAAGGCCGTTCACGATATTTTTAAGGCTATTAAGCTTCCACTCCTTTGCCGGGGGCGCGAGGGAGGCGCACCCGAACACCGGGCATAGCCTGTCCGTCAGCAGGTAGAGATGGTAAAAGCACCCCCACTGGTAAATGTAATCTCCTTCTGAAGTCCTTGCGCGGATGTACTCAGCGATTTTCGGCGCGGCGGTAAGCTGTTCCAGCTTATGCCATGTATAGATGCCGCCCTGTTTTTCCGGATCGCCGCCGTTTATCAGCGACTTTATCAGCAAAAAACCCGAAACGGCGAACGATGCGGCCATCGCCCCCCACCATAAAAGACGCGTTTCGATCGGCAGGCCGGACTGCCCGGCGGCGAACCGGATAACCGCGGCCGCGCTTATAACGGATAACGGCGGTATGAAGGAGATGAAATGGTACGGCCAGTAAACTCCCTGTATAAAAAATACGGCCACGGTCGAGACCAGCCATGCCGCAAGAACAATATCCGCCGCGCCGTCCCACTCCACGCCGAACGTGAAAACGTAGAGCATCGGTATTACCGCAAGCGGCGCGGTTTCCATGAAAAACCGTCCGGAGTTTACCAGCAGTTTTTTTACAGAACCCCTGTCCGGGTTGTCCTGCAGGGCGCGTTTGTAGCCTTCACGGGAGAGGCGGATAAAACCGGAGATGCCTCCGTAAAACATGAGCAGTGGAATGTATATGACTACCGCCAGCAGGATAAAGCCGCCGCCGAGCCATAAAAGCGGGTCAACCGGCTCCGGCAGAATAAACCGGACAGCCGCCGCCGCGGCAAAAACGTTAACGGCAAGCACGTCTTTAAAATAAAAGCCCGCCGCCAATAATAGACCTGAAACGAAAAAATAAACATCGGCTTCACCACTGGGCGCATCGAGCCCCTTCAGCAGGAACAGGAAACCCGCCGCAACGAAAATGCCGTAATAGCGTTCGTTGCAGCCCGAAAAGAGTCCGACCGAAGCGGAGTTTGAAAACCATAAATAAAACGCCGCGCCGATAAGCCCGACCGTTGGTGCAAGCGTCAGGGCGCACAAGCCGTATATCGCGGCGGCGGTTACCAGTTCGTAAAAAACGTCGAAAACTTTTGGGGAACGCGGCCTCCTTCCGAAGATCGCGAACGCGAGCGTATAAAGCCAGTGCATCGGCAGCCTGCTATAAAAATCCTTGCCGATGCGGACGCCGTGCCGCCGGAACCACGCCGTGTAAGAAAAGTAACCGAGGTCGTCGTCAATGGGGAATTTTAAAAGCGGAAGCCGGATGAGCGCCCCGGCCGCGAGAATGGCAATGAGAATATAACTCTCCATACTTAACTGCGGAATCTTTTCATATAAAAAATGATTTTAGTCTGCCGCTCCCCATCTCGCGGCACTATTTTAGCGCAGTTATCGCACATAAGGTTCATCAATGTAATATCGGAATGAAAATCCAAATAATCAACTGCCCGTTTCACGGGAGGCATTATGCTGGCGCTAATATAGGCAGCCGCTTAATAAGCGCCTGTAAATGCAATTTCACGGCTTTGCCGTAATTTGTCGTCCGCCTGGCGGACTTCCACCCGCAAGGTGGCCGGCCATAAACGAATGGTCCACGTTACCGACTTCATACCGCCATCCGCCGAACCTGCCGATGGAATCGATATCGTGTTTTTTCAGGTAATCGGTAATCGGTTTCAATGCCGCGTCGCGGTTTTTTGCCGGTATCGGATAAAGGCGCGGAATCCGTAACTTCCATTGCGATACAATATTTTTCACTTCTTTGTTCCGGATAAAACGCGCGCGCACGAGGCCGTCGATGGTTTTCGTCAGAACCGATGAGCCGGTTACTTTTTCGTCCGGGTGAAAAGAGGTTTCGCATAAAAACGAGCTTTGACTTCCCGGATACGGCACGTTGTACGGCGAGTAGTTCGAGAAATAGGTGACGCGGTAAAAGGGAAAACTTTTATCGGGGAAGTAGACCCAGCATCGGCCGCCCTGAATTTTTCTGTTTATCCCTATGCCGACGACCCAGCCGGAGTTGTAGCGCAGTTCATCGGCGGCACGCATTACTCCCGGCGGCGGGTTTGTCAGTACGTTTTTTATAAGGTGGTCAAGCGGGATGGTTGTTATCAGCTTTTTGTAGCTCGCACTCTTGCCGTTTTGAAAAGTAATCGTTTTTGCTTTGGGGTCGATCTTTTTTGCCTCGTGCAGGAGGGCAATTTTTTCCCGGAACGGTTTTGCAAATCCGTTCATAAGCCCGCCCGTTCCTCCTCGCAGGGGAAAACGAAAATCGGCGTTGCCGCCCCAGCCGGTCTGGTCCTTTCCCGTTTTAATGGAGCGCTTAACGGCCGCGATGGGCGGCAGGGCAACGCGTTCGCCCACCCAGCCGAAGCCCATGTCGTTAAGCGGGTACGACCAGAGTTTTCTGTTGTACGGCAGCATGAAATGCTTCGCAATGCCGTGACCCAGTCTTGTGGAAATCCACTGTTCAAAGTTTTCGGGACCCGCTCTCCCGTTTCCATCGCGCGAGACTTGCACCAACCCGGCAAGGCAGTCTTCCATCACCCGTTGTGGAAGCCTGTGTATGTTGTACTGGAGGGGGAACGGCACAAGCCTGCCGTTCATTTTTATGTAACTCTCGCGCCTGTGCACAAGCGCCTCATCACCCAGAGTTTTTTTTACCAGCGAGTTGAAAAAATCGTTTTTGGAAAAGAGCACGTGCCCGCCGAGGTCCCACGTGAAGCCGTTTTTATCGAGCCTGCTGGATGCGAGGCCGCCTACGCGGCCGCTTGCCTCGAAAATCTTCCACGATTTCCGTCCGTCGCCGCGGAGTCTCTGCCCCGCGCCGAGGCCCGCGGGCCCCGCTCCCAATATTACTACGTCGTGTTTCACCT